>JAQTRN010000037.1 GCA_028711795.1 Dehalococcoidales bacterium
ATAATTGTCCCCACCAGCAGCATGGGGATGAAGACGCTGGTAATGAGCGACCAGTAGCCCTCTGCCCAGCCAGGCCCTTCCTGCCAAGGCATAAAAATACCGAATACAGCCACGGGCACCAGCAGAGAGAATAGCGCCCGACCCCGGCTACCCTGCTGGCGGAATAGTGACTTCCTCTCCCGCCACATTACCGTCAGGATATCAGTGATCATTACTATCTTCCATCAGCGCGATGAACACTTCCTCCAGGTTGGCCCTACCCCGGTGGACCTCTTCTATCTGGGCACCGCCACTTACTATCAGACTGACCAGCGGTGCGGTGTCGGTGTCACTTCGTAGCTGCAATGACAGATGATCGTTTTTCAGTTCAACGGCGACAATCTCCGGCCGCTGGCGCAATGAATCAAGAATGTTCTGGGTGAACCCTTTCCCGGTAATTTCGATCCGGGGAGTCCCCACCCGTTTCCGCAGTTCGTCCGGAGGACCGACGGCTAACAGTTTCCCCTGGCGGACCACCGCCACTTGCTGACACAGTCTTTCCGCTTCGGTCATGTTATGAGTGGTCAGGAATAACGTGGCCCCCTCCCGGCTGGACATATTTGCCAGGTCATCACGCACGGCAGTCGCCGCCATAACATCCAGCCCGGCCGTTGGTTCATCGAGGAAGACCAGGCGCGGACGGTGAATCATCGCTCGGGACAAAGCCAGCTTTTGCTTCATCCCCTTACTCCATTTAGCCACCCTCTCCCCACGCCGCTCCCAAAGTCCCATTTGAGTCAGCAATTCCTTCGTACGGGCACGTATTTCGACCAGTGGCAGGCACCACACCCGCCCGTAGAATTCGAGATTTTCCTCGGCATTCATCTGCTCGTAGAGGCCCGGGTATTCCAAGAGTGCCCCTGAGTTAGCCCGGATATCGTCCGCCTGCCGCTGAATATCAAAACCCAGCACCTCGGCTTTGCCGGAGGTCGGCTCCAGCAGACCCAGGAGCAGATTTATGGTGGTTGTCTTACCCGCGCCATTAGGCCCAAGAAAGCCAAAGATACTCCCCGCCTGGATCTCCAGAGAAAGACTATCCAGTGCTCTCAACGACCGGAAATCTCGCGTCAGGTTTTCGGTACGAATTGCCAGTTCAGTCATTTCATCAGAGGGAGCAGTGTCTCCCCAAGCGGATATTATACCACAACGACTGCGTTAGCTCCGAGCGGTGTTCCTGTGACCCGGTTTGACACACGAGTGTTAGCTCTCTATACTCCGATTATGAAGCAACGCAACGGTTGGGACAGGGTGAGGAATATTCTCCTGTGGGTGGCCGGAATCATCCTGATTGCCAACTCCTTTGTCATTCGTGGTTACGGCGATATTATCCGGAGCAGCCACCTTTTCATCGCCAGCCCGGCATTGTTCTATCCGCTGGCATTTCTCAATCTCATCGCTGGCCTGGTCATTATCCTGACGTTACTCTGGGGGTTGTTGTCCGGGCGGCGACGGGACCAGACGAAATAGCCGCGCCTCAAGGGGTCTACTCGACGGCGGCTGGGCGCTCCCTGACGCTCGAGAGCCTTCGCCACACCGCGGAAATTAGCTGGCCATAGAGCTTGAAGTCACCTGGCCTGACCAAGACCGAATTGACCAGGCTACTGCCCGAGATTCTTCGGAAGTAAATCAACAGCATCACGGCGGTGACGGTGTAGGCGACGGACATTGCCAGCGCTGCCCCGACGATACCGATACGGGGGACCAGCACTAAGTTCAGCGGGATATGTACCGCCAACGCCACAGCGGAGGCAATGGTATTGATCTGAGGTTTCCCCCGACCGGCGATTTCATTGCCCAGCACTTTCCAGACACTACCAGCTACCATCCCCGGTAGCAGAATCCAGAAAGGCTGGAGTGCCGGCAGGAAGTCCGGCCCGATCATTAAGAGGATGATATATTTACCCAGAACAAAGAGCAGTGCGGCGCTGACCAGAGTGATAAAGAGGGTATTCCGGCAGATTACCGGCGTCAGCTTGTTCGACTCCTCGGCGCTCAAACCGGGAGTCTGAGCGAATATTACTGTGCCGACCGCGCCCGGTAATAGCCACAGGGCCTCAGCCAGGCTTACCGATATGGAATAGTAACCTACAAAAGTGGCGCTCATGAATAGGGCTACCAGTATCATATCGAAACGGTAGTTAAAGAGTTGAATGACATTGACCAGGTATCCCTTAACCCCGAACTTGATGGATTCCTTGAAGACCGCCGGCTGGAAACGCCATTTTAGTTTACTGCGGCGGTATACCAGCAGCATCGAGAGAACAGTGGTAACCACAGTGGCTACAGCCCAGGCGAGAATGGCCCCGACCACATCCATTTTGAGAACAAGCAGCAGAACGGATAGGAGAATCAAGGAGACGGCGTTGGGTAGCAGGGTTACCAGATTATACTCCTTGATGCGGTTTTGCCCCAGCAAAATGTGACTGAAGAAGAGTGTCAACAGACTGAACGGCAGCATACCGGCGGTCATCAGTACCAGTTGCGGGTCGAGCTCTTGTAGAAAGGCGGGGCGGGAAACAAGGTAGTAGCCTGCGAAAATCAGGGTGAGCGGAATACCAAGCGCTATGCCCGATATCAGCGAATTAGCGATAAGGTCGTCCCACCCTTGTTGCTTACTGCCGCCGAGATAGACATTGGCCAGTCCCACTCCCAGGTTCCCCACCG
This sequence comes from Dehalococcoidales bacterium, assembly GCA_028711795.1. Classification (GTDB taxonomy): domain Bacteria; phylum Chloroflexota; class Dehalococcoidia; order Dehalococcoidales; family JAQTRN01; genus JAQTRN01. The sequence continues at coordinate 2,704 of JAQTRN010000037.1, forward strand.
CCGCCAGCAAGGTCGGTACCAGAATGTACAGGGTGTAAATCCCTTTGCCCGTTGGGCCTAAGGCCCGGGCAATGATGATACCCGCGATTATGCCCAGGATGATGGTTGTTATTTGGGTGGCGAAAGTAATAGCCGCCCGTCTGATGAAGCTGAAGCGATCGCTCATGGTGTGAGGTAGCTTCCTATCTTCTGGCTGGCGTTGCCATCGCCGAACACGGCTGTCTGTTTGCCGGAAGGTTCGAGGCATCTGACGGCGGTAATAATATCCTGCTTACGGGCGCCGGCAAGGGTATTCCAGCCACCGGCCAGCGTCTCCGGCCAGGACGTCGCTTCGTCAATAGTGATACACGGGACTCCGGAGAAATAGGCTTCTTTTTGCAGTCCGCCGGAATCAGTCAGGACTTTACTGGCATTTCTGGCCAATACGATGGAATCCAGATAGCCGACCGGTGGTATCAGGCTAATACTGGCGGATGCCGCTAGCCGATCATACTGACCGTATAGTTCCAGATACTTCCGGGTCCGGGGATGGAGCGGGAAGACAATCCTCTCTTCCAGGCTCGATAGGGCTGTCACGATGCTTTCCAGATTGTCCCGATTATCCGTGTTACGCGCCCTATGTACGGTAACCAGCAGGTACTGTTTCTTACGTAATCTCAGATCACTAAGAATCCTCGATTTCCGTGCAGCCATCTCAGAAAAATAAAGGAAGCTATCCAGCATGACGTCACCGGTAAGGTAAACTCCACGGGAGATGCCCTCCCGGTTCAGATTATCGACTGCGGTCTGTGTGGGAGCAAATAACAGGCTGGAGATGTGGTCGGTCAACACCCGGTTGACTTCCTCCGGTACGGATTTATCAAACATCCTCGGTCCCGCCTCAACATGGGCTACCGGCAGGCCGAGTTTCGTGGCGGTGACGGCCCCGGCCAGAGTTGAATTGGTATCGCCATACACCAGGACCATGTCCGGCCCTTCTTTTACCAGGACGGCTTCAATAGCGGGCATCATTTTCCCGGTCTGTTTGCCGTGGGTATCAGAGCCAACTCCCAGATTGTAGGCCGGTTCCGGTATATCTAATTCGTCAAAGAACACCTGCGACAGCCCGGCATCATAATGCTGTCCGGTGTGGACCAAAATCTCCTGGTGGGCCTTTCTCAACTCTCTCGAGACCAGCGCCGCTTTGATAAACTGGGGCCGGGCGCCGACAATGGAAACAATCTTCATAAGTGGCCAATTCCCTTATAAACGAAGCCGAGTTTTCTGGCCTGCGAAGGGTCGACGATCTGCCGGCCGTCAATGATGACTTTACTTCTCATCTGGCGGCTGATATCCGACCAATCGTACGTCTTGAACTCCTTATGGTCAGTCACGATGACCAGACAGTCCATGTTACGGCAACTAGCAGTGTACGTGGAACCGAGGGCCTCTATCTCCTCTCTGGAATATAAGGGGTCGTACAGGAAAATATTGGCCCGGAGTTCCCTGAGCCTCTGAATGATAGGAATAGTCGGGGAGTACCGGAATTCCTTAACGCCATTGCGGAAAGCCAGCCCGAGGACCAGGATATTCGAGTCCTTAACGCTTCTGCCCACCTCATTTAAGCCCTCTATTATCATATTAACCACGTAAGTCGGCATTGACTCGTTTCTCCGCCTGGCCGTTTTGATCAAGCTGGTATCTGATTTGACGGTCCGGGTAACGAAATAGGGATAGACCGGAATGCAGTGTCCGCCAACGCCGGCGCCGGGTTGGAGAAAGGTGGTATAGGGATGGCCGGTCTCGGCGAACAGGGGTTCATTGGCCACGGTGAACACCTCGACCGGGTCGACGCCGATCTCTTTGCAGACCAGCGCCAGTTCGTTAGACAGGGCGATGTTGACATCTCGGTAGACACCCTCAAAGACCTTGACTGCCTCGGCCACGGTGGCGCTGGACACCGTCCGAACTCCCTTTTCGTTGATGACGGAGTAAATTGCCGCCGCGGTAGCGGTGCTGGCCGCATCGATACCGCCGATGACTTTGACATACGAACGAGTGATATCCTGTATCGCCCGACCAGAACTGGTGCGCTCCGGGCAAAAAGCCAGGCCGAACTCACCCTCTTTTAGCCCCGACTGTTTCAGAATAGGCAGCAGGACATCTTCGGTGGTGCGTGGCGGCACCGTCGTCTCCAGAATGACGATATCGCCTCGGGTCATACCCCGCGAGACATTCAAGCACACCTGAGTAACGGCGCTAAGGTCGGGGCTGTTATCAGCGTTAAGCAGGCTGGGGACAAGTACCACCATGACATCGGCTTCTCTGGCGGCGCTTACCCCATCACTGGTCGCCGTGAGTCTACCCCCGGCTACATTCGTCTGGAGCATCTCGGGCAATCCCGGCTCGCCGGCGACCGGACACTCTCCCGCATTTATCGCGTCGACCACTCGCTGATTGCTATCCACCCCGATGACCCGGGCCCCCTTATCGGCAAAAATGACCGCCAGCGGCAGGCCCATCTTACCCAGCCCGTAGATAGCCATGGTCACCTGCCCATGAGTCAGGGCGGCTACAATAGTCTCCTTTTCTAACCCGAGAATCTTCATGGTATCTCACAGGCCTTTCCGTTCTGGTATGATACTACTGCCGCTAGGGCTACTTCCAGAGCACGTTTCCCATCGGCCCCGGTCACCAGTGGTTCTTTATCTTGACGCACACAATCAACGAAGTGTCGCAGCTCAAGCTTCAGCGGTTCATCTTTCTCGATTTTGGCTTCTCTTATCCACTCGCTATCGGAGATCTTGAGAGTCGAATCCAGGTAATTGACTTCGGCAATGCCCCGGGAGCCGATCACCGTCAGATTCCTCACCTTATGCGGCGTCAGCCAGTTAGTCTCGATAACCCCACTAACACCTTCACCAAAATTGAGCATGATAATGGCGTGGTCCTCATGGTTGTGGACAACGCTACCGGCCAGGGTGTAGACCTCCCTGAGCTTCTGGCCGCAGAGATAGGACATGATATCAATATCATGGGTCCCCAGGTCCAGGATTATGCCCACATCTCTAATTCTGGGAGTATACGGGCCCACTCTCTTGGCTGAGATAGATATTATGTCACCCAGTTGACCGGCATCAACCAGTTCTTTTAGCCTGGTGATCGCCGGGTTAAAACGCTCGATGTGCCCCACTGCCAGCTTGACCCCTCCCTGTTTCGCCGCCTCAATCATACGGGTGGCGTTTTCTACCGTGTCAGCAATCGGCTTCTCCACCAGGATATTCACTCCCCGCCGGATAGCGTCCATCGCTATCTTATAGTGTAAGGTGGTCGGCACAGCGATACTGGCAGCATCCGGGCGTTGCTCCAGAAGGTCGACGTAATCCGTGTATGGCCGGCAGTTGTAGCTTTCGGCAATGGCGGTGGCTACTTTCCCGTCACTATCAGCGATGCCGATGAGCTCCGCTCCGGGAAGTTGCGAATATATCCGGGCATGGTGTCTCCCGATAGTACCCACCCCAATAACCCCGACTCTCACCGGTCTGTTCACCTACCCTCCTTTACCTGAGTCTCAGTCCCGGGAACAGCCGCCATTATCCTGGCTGGAGCGCCGACGACTACCCTGTAAGCCGGAACGTCCCTGGTGACAACGCTACCCGCGCCGACGACGGCCCCTTCGCCAATGGTTACTCCCGGCATGATAGTGGCATTAGCACCGATCCTGGCGCCCCTTTTAATAGTGGGCCCTTTGAGTTTGGCCCCGTATTTCATGTATTTGTCATTCGTGGTGACGCAGAGTGGGCCGAGAAAGACCTCATCTTCGATGGTGGTATAACGGGTGACATACACTCCGGTCTGGATACTGACGTTATTCCCTATCTGACAGTCGCCATCGATGACCGAGTTGGTCCCCACCAGTACCCCGTCCCCAATCCGGGTATTCTCTCTAATCAGAATATTATGTCCACTGCGGAACCGCTCACCGATGCTGACATTAGAGTAAATGACCGCCCCTGACCTTACTGTGGCGCCCTGGCCAATAGTCACCTCGCCAGTCTCAAGATGGCCCAGTGTCACATTATCCTGGACAGTAGTACCCTCACCGATTATCACCCTGCCGCAGATTGTTGCCTTTTTTGATATGCTGGGTTGAGCGCACAACTTACCTGGCTCCTCCGTTATCAAGAACAAACCGGGTGGTGTTTGGATGCCCCTTCCCGCCTGCCTTGATGTCGCCCATTATACCATTTCTCAGCGGCCAAAACGCAGTCTGGATATTATTCCAGAAATCGGTTAAACTCTAGGCAGTTGAGGGTGTTCTGATTTTCTGAACATGCTCTCCGAATAATGATAGCAGGAGGATGAGACATGGGAAGCAAGGGAAGAAAGAACGTAAAGAAACCCAAGCAGCCGAAGGAAAAGAAAACATAGCCTTATTGCCGTAGTCTATGAGTATCGGTATTTCCTTCCAGCCCGGAGAGTGAGCTACTCAAATATGACCGAATCTCCGCGAATAGGTGAAGTCATCGAAGCCAGCACCGCCGGCTTCGTGGCGCAGTGCTATGAGCTTTACCAGTTGCCGCCACTGGGTAGCCTGGTCAAGACGGGAGGCCAATCCCCAGAGCTTTTGGGCATAGTCTACGGCGCCGCCACCACCAGCCTCGAGCCGGGTCGCCGACCTATCGCCCGGGGCAGAGATGAGACGGATGAGGAGTCTATCTACCGCTCTAATCCCCAGCTGTCCAAACTGCTGCGCAGCGAATTTATGGCCCTGGTGGTCGGTTACCGGGACAATGGTAGTCTTTACCGGTACCTGCCCCCACAACCGGCCCGCATTCACGGCTTTGTCTACCAGTGCCCGCCCGGTGAAATCATGGAATTTAGCCAGTCGTTCGATTTTCTGAATATTCTGGCCAGCGCTCACCTGCCGGTCTCTACCGAAGAACTGATCGCGGCCTCACTGCGTCAGATGAGTCAGGTAAACGAGGACCCCCGCCGTTTTCTGGTGGCCGCCGGTAAAGAGCTATCGGTACTGTTCAGTCAAGACTTTAACCAGCTCAAGGCTATTTTGGAGAGGATTAGACCATGAGTCAACGCCTCGGTATCATTGTCTCCGGCTCACTGGACAAAGGGCTGGAAGT
>JAQTRN010000038.1 GCA_028711795.1 Dehalococcoidales bacterium
TCCCAGTTCCAGTAGTCTCTTCTTGCTGGGTTTGGCCGTCTTCGGGTCCCAGTCCATCTCAGCCATGTACTCTTCAAGAAGTGTCTTCTCGTCAACGGTCACTCCGGCCAGAGGGCCTTCCTTCTGCGGCGGAATACCGAGTGTCCGCGGCGGTACCTTGAACTTCATCGGGTTGATGCCCTCACGAATGTTGAAGGCCTGGCGGAGGTCCTGGATACGCTCCCCGACCTTGATGAGGCTATCGATAGTGGTGTCCCAACCGGTCACGGCGTTCAGCAGGGCCGGAACGGCATCTCCGTTCGCCAGCATCATGTAGTGGAACATGCACATACCAAGCGAATTCATCACCTGGTTCAGGTTGCTGGTGCGATAATGGGCCAGGCCGCGGCCACTGAACGACTTCGGGTCAAAGGCCGGGGCCACACCAGGAGGGGTTATCCCTTCGCGGCCCTGGGTGTGACGTCCGGGCGTCGGGTCCAGGCGATAGGTTGCCGCCAGGTCAAAGCCAAATTTGCTATCGTGGGCCGGTAACTCCTCGCCGCCAACGTGCATGGCATACTTGTCGGCTCCCTTGCCGATCCTCTCGGCCGCCATCTTGACGCCATCGGCGATGACATCCCCAAAGCCTTCCCTCTTGGCCAGTTTCTCGGTCATGGCGACAATGGAGCGGTGGTTACCCCACGTCATCTCGATACCGCCGGTATCCGCTTTGGTAATAACGCCATTCTCGTAACAATCAATAGTGAAGGCAATGACCGCCCCGGCAGAGATGGTATCCAGGCCATAGCGGTTGCAGATATCATTAGCTTTCATTATGGATTCCAGGTTATTGTTGAGGAGGTTCGTGCCAAACATGCACAGGGTCTCGTATTCTGGTCGATGCTGGCCGGGCTCGTACTGGTATTCTCCGGCTGGTCCCTTCATGATGCCGCCGCAGCGAACGGGACAGCGGTAGCAGCCGTAAGGCTTTTCCGTACGGGCGAGGACGGCTTCATCACTGATCGTATTCGGATTGGGGAAGTCTTTGACGCCAATACCATCCCAGTTCTTCACCGGAGAATCGCCGCTGAGGGCGGAACCGGCGGTAATGCCGGGTGTGCCATACTTGGAGAAAAGATCCTTAAACGCTGGCGTCAGGCCTTTCACGGCCTCGCGGGAGACTCTCTGCAGCTCAGTTGTATTGGCCGCGGGCACCTTGGCCCCGCCAGTGACAGCAATGGCCTTAAGTCGCTTTGACCCCATGACGGCGCCCACACCGGAACGTGCCGCCGCACGGCCTTCATCATTCATCACGGCCGCAATCAGGGAGAGCTTTTCACCACTGGGGCCGATACAGGCGACTCTGATATTTTTGCCCAGTTCGTCCTGTAGCGCTTTCTCGGTTTCGGTGGCATCTTTACCCCAGAGTTTGCTGGCATCTCTTAACTCGGCTTTGCCGTCCTTGATGAAGAGGTAAACCGGTTTGGCTGAGATACCGGTAAAGAAAACACCATCGTAGCCGGCGAACTTCAGATTTGGGCCGAATTCTCCACCGGAGTTGGCGTCACCCCAACCGCCGGTTAACGGTGATTTGCACAGTACCGTATATCTTGGGCCGAAAGCGGAATTTGACCCCGTGATTGGGCCGGTCATGAAACCCAGAATCGCTTCCGGTCCGAGCGGGTCTACTTTAGCTTTTTGCCGCTCATAGACTATCTTAGCCCCGTAACCATAGCCACCGATGTAGTCACGGCAATCCTTCTCGTCCAGAGCTTCATCCTTCAGTTTGCCTTTGGCAAGGTCCACCCATAGGACCTTCCCCATGTAACCGCCTGCCATTTTACCCTCCTTTTATTAGTTTGTTGACTGGCCGCATTTTACTTCGCCTGAAATCGCTTTGTCAAATAAAGTGAGTTGTCCGGATACCAGCGACGCTCGGTCGCACTTTTCGCTTAAACTCCCGGATCGCTCTCCGCCCCCTCTTCTCATAAACGGTATTGCCTTATGACGTGGGTTCCCGTAGTTGCCCTTTAAGATAGTCGATGACCGCTACCGGCGACGGGTCGACTTGGTATAGAATCGCCAGATAATAGCTGACGTAGTCGCCGAAGAGTACCAGGCTCACCATCTGGCTTAACGGGTGGCTGCCAGTGCCTTCTACGGCCTGGTAGTTGATGCCGGACTGCTGCAACAAATCCCGGGTGATCCGGTAACGGAGCCGGATACGCTCCGGCAGAGAAGATGAATGTAACAGAACCACCACTATTTTTTCGGCCAACTCCCGCGGGAACCGGTAACCGACCACGGCGTTGTGGTTTAGCTCGGGTAATACTTCGTAACCAGACCAGGCTTTACTGTTCTCGTTGAACTGTGTCTTCCAGCGGTGCGCCACCTCGGACAGCACATCGCCGCCATATACTACTACCATTTGGCCGAACAGTTCATGTGCCAGTTGCTTGGCCGGGTTTCGCGAGAGCACGACAGCTTCGTTTATTCTGTCGGATAAACTTTGCAGTGTGGCAACCGTGTCGGCTACGTCAGCGGACTTATCACTGATGAAGTCAAGTTTCTGCAGGAAAGCCAGTATCGGTAAGAAACTGAAGGCTAAAGCAGCCCGGGGCGGTGCTTTGTAGTTGAAACTGAACACCGGGATTTTTTCTTTCTCGGCGATATTTTTCAGACTGCCGCCGGCGGTGATGACCAGCTTTCGGGCCGGCGTCTCCAGGGCGCGTTCGAAAGAAGAGAGTGTCTCCTCCGTTGTTCCGGAATAGCTTGACACAATGACCAGGGTCCGGTCATCGACGAAGGAGGGTAGGCCGTAGTCCCGGTGGATAATGATGGGTATTTGAGCCTCAGACGCTGCCAGACTGCGTACCAGATCACCGCCAATGGCGGAACCCCCCATACCGGAGATAATCACCTTGTTAATTGTCCGGTAGGTCGCCGGGAGTTCATAGGCCATGGCCGTCTGCCAGGCTTGCTGGCAGAGTTGGGGCATGTTGTGGAGGTGGGTGAGCATGCCCTCACGGTCGTACTGCGTATATACACCTGGGTCATCCAGGTTAACATCGGTATTCTTCACCTGACACCCCCCTTGGTCTTATTCACAGGACAGTGTGTTGTTTAGAGTCCGGCCAGTTTTCGTCCGAAGTGCAGCAGCCCTTCGACACGGCTTGGAGTATTGCTTTCGGCATAAATACGGATTACGGGCTCAGTACCCGAAGTCCGGATAAGCAGCCAGCTCTCATCGACCAGTATAAACCGGAAGCCATCCTTGGTGTCGCTGCTCACCACTTTGACACCATCAATGGCGTCGGGAGGATGCTGAGCGATCCGGCTGCTTATCGAGGGACGCTGGCTCTCGTGAAATTCGATATCTAGGCGCTGATAGTAATGGGGACCAACCTTACTGTACAGGTAATCTATCAGTTCGGAAGGCGTTTTGCCGGTCCGGGTCATCAGGTCGAGGAAGTACAGGCTGGCGAGGATGCCGTCCCGTTCCAGCACATGGCCCCGAAAGCCATAGCCACCGCTCTCCTCACCCCCGATGAGAGCGTTTTCGGCGAGCATCACCGGGGCGACGTATTTGAAGCCCACTTTCGTCTCGAAGACCGGCACTTTGAATAATTCTCCCAGGCGGTATACCATGCTGGTAGTGGTCACTGTTTTCACTATCGGGCCACGCTCGCCGCGGACCTCCAGCAGATAGAGGCAGAGCAGGGCAAAGACCTGGAGTTGCGTCAGGAATTCGCCCCTTTCAGCAATAATCCCTAGCCGGTCGGCGTCTCCGTCAGTCGCCAGACCAGCATTAGCCTGTTGTTTCCTTACCGTAGTAGAAAGTGTGGTCAGGTTACTGGCGATTGGCTCGGGTCGTTCTATTCCGGGAAAGAGAGGATTACGTTCGCTGTTTATCTCGGTTAGCCGGGTGCTTCCTCCCCGCAATAAGGCCTTGAGATAACCGGTGCCGGCCCCGTACATGGGGTCGACTATCAGTTTAAGGCCGGCCTGTCGCAAACTGCTAATATCAACGAGTCTGGTCACCTGGTCGAAGTAGACCGGCGTCAGGTCCAGGTGTTCCACCAGGCCTTTTCCTCTGGCTTCGTCCAGGGATAAATGGTTGATTTTACCCGTGGCTAAAGCCCGGCTGATGTTCTGTTCCACCCGGGTTACGACTTCGGTCGGGGCGCTGGATCCGGACTCGGACTTTATCTTGAAGCCGTTCCATCTGGCCGGGTTGTGGCTGGCGGTGATGATGATGGCCCCGCCGGCTTTGTGGGCCAGTACGCCGTAGCTCACGACCGGCGTTGGGGTCGGCTGAGGAGTCAGGTACACCTTGATCCCATTACCGGCGATCACCTCGGCGGCGGCGGCGGCGAAGTCCTCCGAGGCAAAGCGGGTATCATAACCGATAATCAACCCCCGGCTGGCCAGGTTTGCTTGCTTCAGGTAATCGGCCATCCCCTGGGCACAGGCGCGGACGTTGTCGAAGGTGAAGTCACGGGCTATAATCCCGCGCCAGCCATCGGTGCCGAATTTGATCGGTCTTTTCTCCAATCTTACTCCCTCTCCGGTATTAAATCGGCGAAGTAGAAAGAGTCCCGTAACACCACTTCACCCATATCAAAGTTCACCGGTTGTTTGAATATCGGTCCGGCGAAGACAAAGGAGTGGAATTCGCCGTTCTCTCCGCCGGGGTCGACACCGGACGGTAGCTCGGCTAAAAAGGCAGCGTCCAGTGTCCGGCCGATAAATCTCTTGTTCAGGAACTTGGTGTCCACACAGGTAGTTATCGCCTGAAAACCCAGGCTAATGAACGACTCTACTAATTCTCTGGTATTCCTGGCCCACAACGGGAACACGCCTTTCATCTCCAGTCTGGCCAAGTTGTCCTCCCGGTATTTCCGGATATCTGCCAGAAATATATCCCCAAAGACCACCGAGTCCACTCCCATCGTTCTGTACCGGGTCAGGACATCTTTCATTCTGGTCTCGTATTCTTCGTTAGAGCAGACCTGGGGAATGAAGACCTCTGCCAGCGGCAGCCCTAGCGATTGTGCCTGCTTCTCAATCAGAGCGCGGCGCACCCCGTGCATACTGACCCGGTCGTAGCCCTCGGTAACGGTCGTTAACAGGGTTACTATTTCATATTGACGGTTCTGCCGGATTTCGTAAAGGGCCAGGGCGCTGTCTTTGCCCCCACTCCAGGAAAAGATCACCTTTGTCACTTGGAACTTATCTACCTTACCCCTGGTCTTCTTCCTTCTTATTTAACCCTTTCCCAGCGCCTCTTTCCTCAGGATGTCGACCTTATCCAGCATTTCCCAGGGGAGGTCGAGGTCTTCCCGGCCAAAGTGCCCATAGCTGGCGGCCTGCCGGTAGATGGGTCGGCGGAGATTGAAGGTGTGGATGATGGCTTCAGGACGGAAGTCGAAGTGTTTGTGAATCAGTTGCAGTATGACCTCCGGGTCGACCTTAGCGGTGCCAAAGGTCTCGATGGAAATGGAGAGGGGGTGAGCGACGCCGATGACGTAAGCAATCTGGAGCTCCAGACGCTCGGCGAGACCGGCTGCCACCAGGTTTTTGGTCACATAACGGGCCATATAAGCTGCTGTGCGGTCGACCTTGGTCGGGTCTTTACCCGAGAAGGCGCCGCCACCGTGCCGGGCAACGCCGCCATAAGTATCAACCAGGATTTTACGGCCGGTGAATCCGGTATCCGACACCGGGCCGCCGTTAACAAATTGGCCGGTGGCATTGACATAATACTTCGTCTGGCCATCGATTAATGACGGTGGGATGACCGGCCTGATTATTTTCTCGATGATGTCCCGCTCGATCTGGTCATGGCTGATATCCGGATTGTGCTGAGCGCCGATGACCACGCTATCAACCCGTCCCGGTACGCCGCGGTGATATTCCACGGTCACCTGTGATTTGCCATCGGGGCGCAGGTAAGTCAGAGTCCCATCTTTTCTTACCTGGGCCAGCCGCCGGCACAGTCGATGGGCCAGGGAAATGGGAAGAGGCATGAGCTCAGGCGTCTCATTGCAGGCAAAGCCCACCATCATCCCCTGGTCGCCGGCACCAGTCATGTCCAGATGGTTTTGAGAAGCAGTCTTGGCCTCCAGCGATTTGTCCACGCCCATGGCGATGTCAATCGCCTGGGGTTTGATGGAGACCACCACTCCGCAAGACTGGTATTCGAAGCCATATTCGGGATGCGTGTAGCCAATGTCTCTGACCACATTGCGTACGATCCGGGGTATTTCCACATAGGCGCTGGTGGTGACTTCGCCCAAAACAATGACCAGGCCATTGGTCACCGCTGTTTCACAGGCTACCCGGGCAAACGGGTCCTGCTCGAGCATGGCGTCCAGGATTGCGTCCGATATCTGGTCACATATCTTATCCGGATGCCCCTCGGTGACCGACTCTGAGGTGAACATGTATTTGGGTGACGTACTGAAGTTACTACTCAAGCTCTGACTCATCTTCATTCCCTTTCTAAGTACCTTGCTCCCAGCTAGCCAGATATGCTTCCTGCTCTGGGGTTAATAAGTCAATGTTAATGCCCATCGACTGCAACTTTAGTTGGGCTACCTGTTTGTCAATTTCTTCCGGGACCGAGTAGACTTTAGGTTGTAGTTTCTCTCTATTTTTCACTATGTATTCCAGGCACAGGGCCTGGTCGGCAAAGCTCATATCCATGACACTGGCCGGATGTCCTTCGGCTGCCGCCAGATTGATTAATCTCCCCTCCCCCAGCAGGTACAAACGGCGGCCATTTTTCAGAGTGTACTCCTCAACGAAGGTCCGTATGTGCCGCCGGCTTCGGGTCAGAACTTCCAGGGCGGGAAGGTTAATTTCAACATTGAAGTGCCCGCTGTTAGCGAGGATGGCGCCGTTTGGCATTGCCTCCAGATGTGTTTTATCAATAACGTTGATGTCGCCGGTAACAGTGATGAAAACATCGCCGATTCTGGCGGCTTCGGCAATCGGCATCACCTGGTGGCCGTCCATCACGGCTTCCAGAGCACGGACCGGTTTGACCTCGGTGATGATCACCTGCGCGCCCAACCCTTTGGCTCTTAGGGCAATGCCATGTCCGCACCAGCCGTAACCGCAGACCACCACCTTCTTCCCGGCCCACAGGATGTTGGTCGCCCGCGTGATGCCGTCAATGGTACTCTGGCCGGTGCCGTAGCGGTTATCGAACAGGTATTTGGTCGGGGCGTCGTTCACGGCGATGATGGGATATTTCAGCTTGCCGGCTCTCTCCAGACTGCGCAGTCGGATGACGCCGGTGGTAGTCTCCTCAGTGCCGCCTATGATATCTGGAATCAAATCGGTTCTCTTAGCGTGGATAGTGCTGACCAGGTCGGCGCCGTCATCGACCGTGAGCTGCGGCTTGTGGTCCAAAGCGGTATTGATATGTCGGTAATAGGTCGCTTCATCCTCGCCCTTGATCGCATTGACCGGGATGCCATAGTCTACCAGGGCGGCGGCGACGTCATCCTGAGTGCTGAGGGGGTTAGAGGCGCAGAGAACAACACCAGCCCCGCCCTCCTGCAAAGCCAGGGCCAGGTTGGCGGTCTCGGTGGTGATATGGAGGCACCCGGAAATCCGGATACCATTAAGGGGTTTTTCCCGGGCGAAACGCTCTTTGATTAACCCAATCACCGCCATTTCCCGCCGCGCCCATTCGATGCGCAG
>JAQTRN010000039.1 GCA_028711795.1 Dehalococcoidales bacterium
CGCCGGCAGCGCTCCAGCCAGGGCTTTACCCAGAAGGAGTTCTGAGGTCCTGACCGGCGTCGCCAGCAGCGCCTCCAGACTCCTGGAAAGTTTTTCCTCGACAATACTGAAAGTGGCCACGCTTATGGCAATCATGGTGGGAATCAGCAGCAGGAAAAAAGTGAACTGGTTAAGCAGTAAGACTAACAGTTGTTCCGTGGGTACGAGGCCACTCACCGCCGGCTGCGCCTGTTGCAGCTTGCTAATAGCATTCTGGAATATCTCGCTAGCCAGAATGGTGTCGCCGCCGAACTTTGCCGCCAGCCAGACATAGAGCATCGCCTGTCCCACTATCAGGAAGGGCAAAATGGTAACGATCATGGTCCCGTTAGGATCGGTAAACAGGACCAGCCACTCCTTGAGCAGGACATTCTTAATGCGCCGGCGGTTCATGCCCCGTCTCCTCATGCACCAGTTTCAAATATACTTCTTCCAGAGGGTATTGCTTCTCAGCGACGCCGATCACTCTCCCTCCGGCTTCAACGATCGCTTTCACCAGCTCCGGGCGGTTACGTTCCGGGTCAGTAAGCTCTACCGTGAGTTGATTACCATCTTCACGGACACTATCGACGAAAGTGAGCCCTTTCACGACCGCAGTGACCGGCCCGCTCAGCGTCTCCAGTTGTACCACTACCTGACGGCGGAAGAAACGGCGCCGCAGCCCCTCGCCAGTGTCCAGAGCCAGTAATCGAGTACGGATCACAGCAATACGGTGGCAGAGCGATTCTGCCTCCGCCAGGTTATGGGTTGACATGAAGATGGTGCGGCCCTCGTGGCTAAGGTCGGTAATCAAACGGCGGACGTCCTGTGCCGCTTCCGGGTCAAGACCGGCGGTAGGTTCGTCCAGGAACAGCACTCTGGGCTCGTGCAGGAGAGTGCGCGCCAGGGCCAGCCTCTGCTTCATGCCTTTGGAGAATGTCCCCACTTTACTATCCCGGCGCTCCCAGAGGCCCATTACTTTCAGGTATTTGTCTACCTGGGCAGCTGCATTAATGCCCGAATAGAAGCCAGCAAAGAACTCCAGATTGCGGCGGGCGCTGAGGCGGTCGTAAAAACCAGGATGTTCCGTCAGCAGGCCGACTACCTCGTGGATTTGCTCTAACTCGCCATCGGTCCGCCGTCCGGCGATGATAGCATAGCCTGAGTCCGGGGAGATAATGCCAGCAAGCATCCGGATAGTGGTTGTTTTGCCGGCTCCATTGGGGCCGAGGAAACCAAGCACCTCGCCTTCCGCCAGTGTCACGCTAACATTATCTACCGCCACCAGCGGTCCGAACCTCTTAGTCAGCCCGTGAGCTTCGATTACAACCATGCCGACCTTTCAGTCAGCCGTGTAGAGTGTCTTCCTGTCATATCTTCGAACAGTCTTGTTAGTCTTTCGCTTCCTACAAATGCTACCGGCACATCGTCTAGTCTGGGATCCAGATTTTCTGGGCGGTGACAAGCTCAGTATCGCCGGGTAGTGGTAACGGCGTCCGAGACTTGGTGAAAAAGGTGAGACCTTTATAGGCCGTCAAGTACCGGTAATTCTTACGGATGACACCCCCCCGGGACATTACTACCAGCGGTTTATTCGACCGGGGAACCAGCGATGTGAAGTCCTGGGGTGGTATGTTGATGATCGCCCCGGAAGCCTTGATCGCCCGGGCAATAGCCGCGGCGCGGACAGCGGCAGCTCCTGCAGCGTAACTCATATGACATCACCTCAGACTGGTTGCTTCTCTTGTTTTGAATTCTATTGCCCGTTATGGCGTCTGTCAAGGCGGTCACAGAATTGAAACCAATTCCATGCTCTGAAATAGAAAGGCCGGACAAACCAGTTAAGGCTGCCCGGCTCTTCTATTGAGCTTTCGCTACTATATCTGAAATCTAGCTCTTACCAATACGGAACATCTTGGTGCCGCACACGGGGCAAACGCCCTGGGTTGCCGGCTTGCCATTCTTCATGGTTATGCTCCGAGGATTCCTGATTTCTCTCTTGGCGCGGCACTTGACACAATAACCCTGCATAGTCTACCCTCCTTTTTTGATTTTGATTACGAAGCATAGACCATTCACGCCTGAAATGTCAATAGGCTCAGGCATAAAAATACAACTTTTTTCGTGCTTATTAGTCTGAGGTAGCTTTGCCGGGACTGGCGTCTGATATCGGAGGGGCCAAATGGTACTTAAGTTTGGGTATATACCTGCTCAGTCAGAGCTTGGCGACCGTTACCCCGTCGCCACCTTCGCCACGTTCCCCCGGGCGGGAGGACTTGACCAGAGGATGAGATGCCAGGGCGTCTCTTACCACCTGGCGTACCGCCCCGGTACCAAAACCGTGAATGATACGTACTTGACTTAAATTCGCCATGGCGGCTTCGTTGAGAAAACTATCCAGCAGCCATTCGATTTCAATGACGCGCTTGCCCCGCAGGTCCAGTTCCATTGAGGCCGCCTTTCTCGATGGGGTCGTTATCACCCTGGCGACTTCTGGGGCAGCTTTGCCGGCGGCCGGCTCCCTGGTGACACTGTTGAGATTGAGGCGGAACCGGGTCTGACCCGCCTGGACGTCTACTTGCTGAGTTTCCTCCAGTACCGAGAGCACTTTCGCTTCCAGGTTGGCTTCTTTGAGCCAGACTGTGTCGCCCACGGTGATCGGGCGCTCAGCGGCGACCTCTTCATTTACCTCCGGCTTTGGCTGCCAGACGTCTCCCTTTAGTCTGTCCTGCATCGCCGCCAGTGTCTTCTTGGCGCGATCGATTTCGTCCCGGCTTTTGGCGCGGCGCAGTTCGGCTGACGCCTGGCGTATTTCCTTCTGTAGTTCGGCGGCTTCAGTCACGATCTGGTCGCGTATCTCCTCTATCGCCCGGCGTTCCTCGGTCTTCAGGCGTTGCAGTTCACTGGCCAATTCGGCGCTACGCTGGGCGACCCGGTCCATCTCTTTTTCCAATTCCTGGTGAAGGCTCTCCGCCCATTGCTTTTCACCGGTGAGGTCGGCGAGCAATGCTTCCAGTTCCTGAGCGCCTTTGGAGAGCATGTCCCTGGCACTGGAGATGATCTCTGACGGCAATCCCAGGCGCGACGCGGTGGCCAGGGCATTGCTGCCTCCGGGCAGCCCCACTCTCAAACGGTAAGTCGGGGCCAGGGTTACGGGGTCGAAGTCCAGCGAGGCGTTCTGTATACCGGCGGTGACGTGGGCGAAGGCTTTGAGGTCACCAAAATGGGTGGTCGCCACCGCCATCGTTCCCCGGGATAGAAAATGGAGCAGGATAGCCCTGGCCAGTGCCGACCCTTCGGCGGGGTCGGTGCTGGTGCCCAGTTCATCGAGTAGCACCAGGCTTCGGGCGCTGCTGTTCTTCAGGATACGGACCATGTTGCCGATGTGCCAGCTAAACGTGGACAGTGTCTGTTCGATGCTCTGCTCATCGCCAATATCAGCGAAGACGCCATCAAAGACCGGCATCCGACTATCGGCTGAGGCGGGGATTGGGATGCCGGCCTGCGCCATAAGACTCAGCAAGCCAATAGTCTTGAGGGCCACCGTCTTACCGCCGGTATTGGGGCCGGTGATTACCAGGATAGAAAAATCACTGCCCAGCTCCACCGAGAGCGGCACCGCCTTCTCCCCCAGTAACGGGTGTCTGGCGTCGATCAGCCGGAGAGTACCGGCTGGCTGGCTGGATGACTCCTTTCCCGTTCCATCAAAGGAGGTGATGACCGGTTCCGCCGCCCGGGCTTTTTGGGCATATCTTGCCTTGGCCAGCGCCACGTCCAGCTCCGCCACCCGGTCGATATTCTGTGAGATCTCCAGGTGATTCGCGCCTACGTCGGCGCTGAGTCGGCTGAGAATCCTCTCCACCTCGCGTCTTTCTTCCATCAGCAGTTCGCGTAGCGTATTCCCCAGTTCCATGGTGACCAGCGGCTCGATAAAGGCCGTGGCCCCGGTATTGGAAACGTCATGGACGATGCCCCGGATCTCTTTCTGGAATTCGGTCTTGACCGGTATGACGTACCGGCCCTCCCGTTCGGTGATGATCGGCTCCTGGACAATCCTGCGCCCTCTTGGCGTCCGCATGATGGCTTCGAGGCGTTCCGATAGTTGCTGCCGTACTTCCCGTAGCTGCCGCCGGGTCGCCGCCAGTTTGGGTGAGGCGTGGTCGAACAGCTCGCCGTTGGGCGCCAGGCAACTTTCGATATCCTTTTCCAGCTGTTTAAGCTCGATAATTCCACCGGCGATTTCCCAGAGTAATGGCAGTTCTTGGGACAGCTTACTGAGGCGACCGCGCAACTGGCCGGCAGCGGCCAGAGTCTGCTGTACCTCCACCAGGGTCAGCGGCTCCAGCACCTTGCCCTTAGCCGCCATGCCGGTGGCTTCCCGGATATCAAAGACACCACCGATGGAAAAGCCGGACTCCAGTGTCAGCAGTCGGCGGGCTTCCCCCGATTGCCGTAACAGCAGCGCGACTTGCTGGTAGTCCGTCAGGGGCCGAAGGCTGTTCACCAGCCCGCGGCTGGCGGAGAAAGAAGTATACCCGGCCACTATCTCCCGGACGTGGGGGAATTCCAGCATCTCCAGGCTTTTATCGTCCATTATGGTTGTTCCCATTCCGTATCAGCGTATTATAGCATTGTAATGGGCAATCGCTGGAATTTTTTGAGGGGGTGACCGGAAGCTGCTCATGGCCTTACCCCTCTTTATACTCGTTTGATTTTGCAGACTAATATAACGAGAATGGGGAGAAGGACAAAAGGGATGGCAACAAAACTAGGTGCAAATATTTACCTTGCCAAACAATTTGGTTACGGTATAATACTTTCACAATGTTTTGATGGAGGTCCTTTATGCCTAATTTACCACCAGCCTTTAACGACCATCTTTTTTACGATTTGGACAAGCCACAGTCAGTAGTTGAAAGAATCTTTACGCCAATTATTCTAGAATTAATCAACTACCTTAACGGATTACCTTGCTTGAGTGATATCCAGCACATTAGAAAGACTAGTGGTAGAACAACTAGGCAACTGGGAAGACCTTTTAACTTACGACCTAATGACATATATACCAGACACTGGTACATATATAATTGGGGTGGTCGAAATGAAATGCAGTTTAACATTGGTATGTATTCCGCGAATGACCAGGAAACTCCATATGTCCGGATAGGTGCCGGATTCAATTTCGACCGAGCTAGATTTGGTAACCCCTCTGAAGTTGCCGGAGCGTTTTCAAATTTTAGTGGAAAGGTAGCGGCTAACCAAAGGATTTTTGAAACTTTCGTCCAAAATCAATTACTACAAGTAGAATTTACCCCAAATGTTAACGTAAGAAACATAGTCGGATGGTTACAGAGTGAGGCTCACAAAAACGCCGATGAACACAATGAGAATTGGATTTTTATTGGAAGGCAACTATATCGCGAAAGAGATAGAACGATACTTGAAAACCCCCAGTTATTGAATGAAGTAATTAAATCTGTTTTTGGGGGATTCAAACTGTATTACTAGATAGAACCTACTATTCTATCACAGGAATGGGCAGAAAGTGGCAACGCTAAGGGCTTGAATACTCTTTGGGCGGAGGTACCGGATGAATAATTCAGTGGTATTATCAGTAGGCGATACCTATCACCTGCGGTTGGGTAAAGACCGGATTGTCTATGCCGGTATGCCAAACGAAAACGTGTTTTCCTTAGCCCAAATGAAATGGGAGTTCTTTTACCGGGGGTATGCCTGGAACCTTTATTTCCCTAAAGGCCAAAGCACCATCAGAATCGACGGGATTAATATTCTGGTGGACAGTGTCACACCGGCGGAAATCCGGTTAAGAGTGTGACGCTTCATTCACAGCCACTAAATTAATAATGACTAGGGTCTTAGCCTTAATCATCCTCCCAGCGGTATAGCTTCTTCTTAGCTTTCAGCTTCTCCAGCCCGCAGTGGAAACAAATGCCATTGTGACAACATATCACTCCCCCGCAGTCCGGGCAGTGCCATTTCTCTTGTTCCTCTTCCAGAAAGCGATTGATGCCCCTATCTCGTATAGATTCGAGATTGGCGATCATACTCATCCGGAACGAGGATTTGTATCTCTGATCAAGATGGGCCAAATTCAGACACGGGAAGTCCTGGCATTCATAGCAGTACTTTACCTGGTTATTAAGTAGCCGCCCACATCTTTTCTTCAGGAAGGCACACTTTTTGTCTCTGGGCCGGCAACCCTGGCAATAGGGCATCCTGATTCCTTTGTCTTTAACGTTGTTTTTGAAGGCCAAGTAGCCGCTGCATACCGTGCAGTTCATCCCACAAGGGGCGATCAAGTCTTCATTCATAGATGACCATATCAAGGGACTAGACGATTGGCCATAAGCGGTCTTTAGTTTATCTTCAGCAGGTTTATCTGAAAGGTCAAGTCCTGGCCGGCCAAAGGGGAGTTGGCGTCTACGGTGATAGTTGTCTCAGAAACGGCAGTGACGACAACCAGCACGGTTTGGCCGCTGGCGTCGGTACTTTGCAGGTGGTCCCCGACCTTTGGGTCTATCCCCTCCGCCAGTTGACTCCGGTCCAGCGTGAATATCAGGTCATCCCTGTGGTCGCCATAAGCATCCGCCGCCAGAATGGTGATGGTTTTCGATTCCCCGACCTTCATCCCCACTATGGCTTCCTCAAAATCGGGCAGGAAATTCCCCTCGCCTAAAACAAGCTCAAGGGGTTCACTGCCCACCGATGTCTCGTATAAGGTGCCGTCGGCTAAGGTCAAAGTATAATGGACCTGGACAGTATCCCCGGTTTCAGCTATCGACTTGGAACCACAAGCCGATAAGAATGTGGCCCCGAACAAACAAATACCGGCCAAAAGGCAAACCAAAATAAGATGGCTCTTCTTCAACGCTAAATCTCCTGCTTACATTTAATAGAGCGTGAATCAACCATAGTTGGATTACGTCTTACATTAATTATACACTTTATCCCGACTGCCGCAATTTGGGTTTAAATGCTATAATTAGCGCAATAAAAGGAGGCGAAAGATGACAGGATACGTTGGCTCAATCGAAAAACAGACTTTAAGCAACAAATACTTCCGGCAGGTCTTGTATACCGGGAAATACGCTCAACTCGTCGTGATGTGCTTACAACCCGGCGAAGAGATCGGGAATGAGGTACATGCTAAGGTCGACCAGTTCTTCCGCATCGAGCAGGGTGAGGCCACCTTTATTTTCGGCGGCAAAGAAAAACACGCGGTCAAAGACGGCGACGCGGTTATCGTTCCCGCAGGCACATACCATAATGTAATCAATGCCTCGAAGACAACCCAGTTGAAGCTATACACCATATACTCCCCACCCAACCACCCTGCTAAGACGGTGCACAAGACGAAGGCCGAGGCCGAGAAGGCTGAAGCGGAAGGGCATCACTAGTCAGGGACGGCCATATCCACTCCGGTCGTTTGAGGAATCGCTGGATATATAGTGGCAGCGACCGGACTTGAACCAGTAATATTACGCATTCAGGTGACTTGCTAACCCTGCTACCTAAATTGTATCTTTGCAGGGTAACCCATTCTTGCTCAAACACGTCAACGCGCCCGTTCTCAAATCATAATACATGCCATATATCTCTATAGACCCCATCTTCAGAGCTTCTTGAACGCTGCTG
>JAQTRN010000040.1 GCA_028711795.1 Dehalococcoidales bacterium
AGTCCTTTCGATTATGGAAATTCTACAACTTTTTTAGCTATGCAACAAGGCCTTAATTTTCATTACCTATTTGGAGCGTCCCGTACTATCTTGAAGTAGCACCTCAAGAAATACCTTCTGATCAATCTACTAACCTCCCCTCGCCGGGAGGTTTTTCTTTTTCATTTTTATCTTTTCCTCCATACCTCGGGGAGGGTGATATTATAGCTATTTCTTGTTAGGACATAAAATGTATTTTTGTTACACAATGAAGCTGTAAACATAATTTTTCAGCACCTTAAAAACTGAATAGTGGAAGCCAGACCTGAACGCTTGCCCACGACGGTAAATAAACTCAATAAGGGGGTCAAGCGATGGTAACGAGGGTAACAGCACCAGCACCGCTTAACGGCGATAACAGCAACGCACAGGGATACTGTAGCCAATGCGATAAAATCTGGACTCTAACGGAAGGACAGGGCATTTGCCGATGGTGTGGAAAGCTCGCAAACTGCCAAACCAGCACGACAAAGCCCCGCCAGGTAAAGTCTAGCTCACGGCGTAAGCTGAAGCAAGCTAACGGCAGTGATAACGGCTACGACCAGCTACCTGAGCCGTACCTTACCTACTATAAAGTAGCTTCCCGCTTTGCTCATAAGGCAAAGGCAGAGGACACTCAGGACTTACTCCACGATATAATAGTAACCCTTGCTACAGCCGAGCGGAATAACGGTCATAAGCCCTTTACCGAAGCCGTGATGTATCGGATAGCCAGCCGAACCGTAGCCGATTACTGGCGAAGCTACTATAAAGCCAGCAGAGGCTTAAACTGCGGTAGCTGTAGCCAGAAACAACGGCGTAAATGCCGAGAGGACTATCTCTATACCGAGTGTCCCAAAGCTGTAAAGCTGGAGAGCATTAACAAGCCTATCATAGACAGTGAAGGCAACACTACCGAACTCGGAGAACTGATTGCCGATGACAAGGCGATTGACCTGGGAGCTTGGATTGATGCCAGAAAATTCCTGCTAGGCTTCCCGCAACGGCTACTGGGGATAGCTCATAAAATGGATAATGGTGAAGCCCTTACCAACAAAGAACATCAATACTTATGGTATTGGCGAAAACGGGAACAAAAAAGTCTGATTGCAACCTAAGAATTAGCCCTCAAATCCCGACTTATATAGTGGAAGCACCGCTAAGGCTAGAGTATCTCAGCTTAACGGATAGCTTACTACTAGGCGATGCTGGCAGGTTTGCCCACTAGCCAGATAGCCAAAAGGGGTGAATAAACTTGGAACAACTGAATATCGTGGGCAAGCGTTCAGGGGATAACGGCTTCGTAGCTCATAAGGCTACTCTGGTAAACGCTCTTTCCCGTGTTTTAGCTGACCGTGTTATGGTCGGCGACTTCACGGTGGGGCGTAAAGGCTTTCTCGGTTACGTTAAGGCTCTGGCGGGTAGTAACATCATAAGAGTTATACCCGCCAACGGTGATGCTAGCGTATCGCAGGTCAACGGAAATAAACGCCTGAAAGTAACCTGTGGAAGCAATACCAGCTACCTTGAGGACCTGGCCTGGGTGGGTGAGAAAACACCGCTCACCTTATGCGAGGTCAGGGTAAGCTCCAAACGCATCGTCCAGCCCAATATCGGCGGACTGGAGCTGGCGGAAGCTCTTAACAGAGTGCTACCCTTCACCGCCAAAGAGGACAACAGACCAGTTTTACAATGTGTCCTTTTTAAGGCAGGTGAGGGTAAGCTCACACTGGTAAGCGCCGACGGCTTCAGGCTGGCGGTAGTAACGCTGGACTGTGATGTTGAGGGGCAAGCCCTGATACATCGTGATGAGCTAAGGGGAATTGCCAATGCCTTGCGGAAAGCGCATCGGGTCAACCTGAGTTTCGAGCAAAGCGGGGATAGCCTTGACGGTTCCAGCCTGGTCATTGATACCGAGCTAATGCGGTATAAGTGGCGGGGCGCTGACGGGCAATTCCCCGATTACGAGAAACTCATTCCTACCGAGACGTACATCACCGCTCACTTTGACACCGTGGAAGCGGGCAAGGCGATTGCCCCACTCAAAGCCCTTGCCGATAGCAAGTCTTACCCGATAGACCTGCACCTCAACGGCGGTATCGTGATGTCCAGTCCTGATGATAAGGGGGAAGTCACCATACCCGCCGATATTGAGGGCGGGGAAGTCAGGGTGAGAATTGACGGCGCATACCTTACCGAAGCCCTGAAAGCCTGTGGCGGCATGGTGGACTTCAAGCTCACCGATGGCAATTCGCCAGTCCTGTTTACCGTTGACGGTTATCAACTGGTGAACATGCCCATGCTGACAGGTGCGGGGGACAAGGTGGAAGCGGAAGCCGAACCAGCAACCGAGGCGGACACCGAGACAGCCGAGGCGGTAGCCGAAGCGGAAGCAATCACCAAAGCCGAAAAACCGAAGCGTAACCGGAAGAGGGAAAAAGTAGCCGTAGCCTAAAGAACGCTTGACCAAACAAGAAAGAAGCGCACATGAGGAGCGTAACAGCTCTTTTTGTGCGCTTTTTTTGTGTGCGGGAAGGGGGAACTATGTCTCATTCGTGGCTCTATGACCGCCAAGAACAGCTTGACGGGTATAAAGCCTTCGCCAGGATTGCTTATATCCTGAGACGCCACGTCTTACCTGAAGATAGGGATGATATTGAGATGGACATCATCCTCAAGCTCAAGACGGTGTCCGATAAACGGAACGGGGAAATAACGCCCGCTTCACTCTGGTTTGTCGGGAGATGCCTGATTGCCGATTACTGGAAGCGGAAGTACAGGGAGCGGAGAAGGTCTGCCCGTATCTTCGATAGTAAGTATGGAGAGATGGCGTCTCATAGCTGGGAGTATATCTACCATAGCCCCATTACCGATACCGAAATAGATACCAGTGCTGTTCTCAACACCCTGCCAGAGAGACTTAGGCGGATAGGGGAACTGCTGGTCAACGGGGAAAGACTAAATACGGCGGACAAGTGTTACCTGTCAAGGCAGAGAGCTAAACTCTTGCAGGATTACAACTACCGTGTCGGCGATACCGAGGCGAAGCGGATACGACGTCTCAGGGGGCAAGGGTTATCCAGGTGCAAAATAGCCAAAGCACTCGGTAGAAGCCGTACCACAATCAGCAAGTATCTCAATAAGATGGCGCTGGCATAAGCCAGTAACCAGCAGTAAACAGAAAGCCCGGGGAATCCCCGGGCTTTTTTTGTTGTCCTGCAAGCCCAGACTCTTGGATATTTCTTGCCGTCAGTCCAACTGGAGTTGTAGAATAGGGCAACGTCCAGATAAGCAGTCCCGATATTGTAAGCAGGAAATCAGAACATGGCAACAACCGAACAAACGATAAATGACGCCCTCGCCGCACTCCTAATGGAAACCCGCAGTCTCTGGCGATACAAGGGTGTTGTGAAATCCGAGAACGTCGATGTTCTGAAGGGTAGCGGTAAGAAACCGGATATCCTTATCACCGAGCCTAATGTCTCTCCTGTAATAGTGGAAACGGAAGTCGTGCCGGCTCCTTCAGTTGAGTCAGACGCCAAGCAACGCCTAGGCCAGTGCCTGTCTCCCTCCGGTAAAAGAATACTGTCGTCGTTGGCAATCAGGCTGCCGATCAGGTTGAGGGACTTTTCAGGTAAGCCATTGAAGGATGAGATTGTCAATGCGTCTGACTATGATATGGCTCTTTATACAGGAGAAAGCCCGGAGTCGTTCGAGCGCTGGCCGCGAAGTGGGTGGGTGCGGGGGAATGTCACCGATTTGTCGATGCTGATTCAGTCCGCCGCCGTGCCTCCATCTGTGGTTGAACAGGCGGCTAACAAGCTGGTTGAAGGCGTCAGCGAGGCCGCCGCTCTTCTGGAGGACATGTCGACGACTCACCCCGGGGCGATAGCAAAGATATGCGAGGAACTGCGCCAACAGGACGGGGAGCAAACGCGGCGGATGGCCACAACCATACTGGCCAACGCCCTAGTGTTCCAGGAAAGCCTGGCCAGCGGCGAGGACGACCTGTATGAGGTGCGGACACTGGACGAACTCCGGGGCAGACGCAGCGGCGTGAACAAAGGCGAGGTGCTTGAGGACTGGAAGAGAATCCTGAGGGTAAACTACTGGCCCATCTTCGACATTGCACGCCGTATACTGGAGGTCATTCCCGCAGACACTGCGCACCCCCTGCTTGAACGGCTGGCTGCTACAGCTGCCGAATTGGTGGGCAATCAGATGATGCGTTCGCACGACCTGACGGGCGCCGTGTTCCAGCGCCTGATAGCCGACCGCAAATTCCTGGCCGCGTACTACACCCATCCGGCCTCTGCGGCGCTACTGGTCGGACTGGCCATTGACACTGCCAGCACGCCGGGCGGTGGCTCATGGTCGAAAGACAACGATGTGACCGCCTTGCGTATTGCCGACTTTGCCTGCGGTACTGGCACTCTTCTGTCGGCGGCATACCGCCGCATCTCCCAGCTACACGAGGCTTCGGGCGGTGATGCAGAGATGATTCATCCCGCGATGATGTCTACCGCACTGATAGGCTGTGACGTCCTCCCGGCAGCAGCTCACTTGACCGCATCAATGCTGGCCAGCGCGCACCCGACAGTCAAATACAAGGGGAGTTCAATATTCAACGTCGGCTATGGCCTGCGGGAAGGTGGCGGCGTTGCCCTCGGGTCACTTGACCTGCTTGACCTCCAACGTCTCTTTGATATTGTTGCAGTCACGGCCAAAGCAGTGGGAGCCAACGGTCAGAGCGAACACGAGGTCTGGACAGTGATTCAGCACTGGTCGATAGACCTGGTTGTCATGAATCCGCCTTTCACGCGAGATACGGGTCACGAGGGTGTGAAGAGCACCGCGCCAAACCCGATGTTTGCCGCCTTTGGCTCGCAAGCCGAAGAACAAAAGGAGATGGCTAAGGCCGCGAAGCGTCTTCTCCAGGGTACTAGCGCCCATGGGAATGCAGGCGAAGCCAGTGCGTTCCTAGTACTGGCCGACCGTAAATTGAAGAATGGCGGAACGCTGGCGATGGTTATGCCGTTGAGCCTGATGTTTGGAGAGGCATGGGAAGCTTCACGGGAGCTGCTGCGGAAATCATATAGCGAGCTTGTCCTAGTTTCCATTGCCGGCGGTGGTCACGATGATATGTCCTTTTCAGCAGATACGGGAATGGGGGAATGTCTGGTTATTGGCCGCAAGGCTGCCAATAACCACAAGAGGGCAACATTTGTGGTACTGAACGAGAGGCCATCCTCCACGATGGTAGGTTCAAGCACTGCCGCTCAGATCAATAGGCTTAAAGAGCGGAATCTCCGCAAACTGGAGGACGGCCCGGTAGGCGGCAGCTTGTTCCATTTCGGCGACGATTTGATAGGCTATGCCATTGACGCGCCTTTGCCAGAAGAAGGCCCCTGGAACCTGGCCCGCATCAGGGACGGCGCTCTCGCCCAGGTAGCCTACCAGATGGCTGACCTTAACCGCATCTGGCTGCCGGGAATGGCGAAGAATAAAGCTATCCCGATTTCAATCACGACAGTCTCCCAGATTGGCCAGGTCGGGCCGGTTGACCGGGATGTAAACGGCAATACCCCCGATGGCGGAATTCGCGGGCCGTTCCAGATTGAAGCTCTGAAGGCAAACGCCGCGCCCACATATCCAGTCTTGTGGGCGCACCATTTGGAACGCGAACGACGCATGGAGTTCGAGGCTGATAGCGAAGGCTCCATGCGTCAAGGGACTGGCCCTGCCGAAGACGAGGCGATTCGTGCCAAAGCCGCCAGAATTTGGGCAATGGCTTCCCACTGCCATTTTAATAGGGATTTTCAGTTTAATGCCCAGTCGACTGCGATGCAGTTCACCAGCAAGAAGACAATTGGCGGTCGGGCTTGGCCGTCTATCACACTGGCTAACGCTGAACAGGAAAAGGCGTTAGTCCTGTGGGCGAATTCATCTCTTGGCCTTCTGCTTCACTGGTGGCACGCCAACAAGCAGCAAGCCGGCCGAGGTAGCATCGGCGTGTCGGCTCTCGGCTCGTTGCCGGTATTGGATGTCACCAAGCTTTCCGCAGAAGCCCTTTCCAAGGCGGTTGCCATCTTCGATGACCTAAAGCACAAGGAGCTACGACCGGTCAACGAAATCGCCCAGGACGCAGTTCGCGCGGAGATAGACACGCGGTTGGCAACGGAAGTGCTGGGATTCCCTCCTGAGTTGACAGCGCCGGATGGCCCCATAGCGTTGTTGAGACAGAAACTGGCGCTGGAACCGTCAATAGCCGGAACTAAGGTAAGCTGAGTATTTCTTAATACGATAACAATGTACTCAGCTTCTGAAGTACCTCTGAGACAATCTCATCAGGCAAAGTGCATATTAGTTCAGCATTTCTGGCGCGCCAATCCAAACTTTTGACCTGGTCAGACAAAATTGCCCCGGCTACCGGCAATCCCACAGGAAGAAGCACCTCGAACGGATAATCCTTGACCTGGTTAGTTATTGGACAAAGAATAGCCAGTCCTGTCTTGCTGTTATAGTTTCGGGGTGAGAGTACCACCGCGGGGCGACGCCCCGCCTGCTCATGACCGGCTTGCGGATTCAAGGTTATCCAGACCACATCCCCGCATTGGGGAATATATGTCCGGGAGCTTACCACGTCTCATTTCCTATAGCGGCGCCAGTATCAACCTCGTGATGCAAGTTCTCTTTGGTCACCTTTGCCAGAAGTTGTTTAAGGGTCGGCTTCGGTTGAGACACAGGAGTAATAACGAGTTTCCCATCTGCCAGCGATACTTCGACAGATGTTTCTCTCTGGAGTCCTACCTCGTTAGCAAAAGACTTGGGGATACGTAAGGCGAGGCTGTTACCCCATTTCTGAACGCGCGTTTTCATGTCAAAACCTCCAATGGTTGTATCTACAATGAAGATACTATTTCCATAGGTGTTTGTCAAGCCTCGCGCTCCTTTTGGCTACCTGGTCAGCGCGGGCGGGTTCACCCTATGAAAGAAATGATAATCGCTCACTATAGTAGCATGGCCAAGTTGCTGTTGCATTTGCTTCCCAAGGCCGCAACACCTTTTTTCGAATGTAAAGATTGTTTGGATATCACAAGGATTCTTTCTAAGACTGCGATTGCTGGGAAGGACATCGATAGAATACGTGATGAGTTGGCTAAACTGGGGTGTATTGAATCGCGAGGTTAGTCGCCTGCAGGTCCTTTGTACCTTGGCACTAATTGTTTTCGGGGGCGGCCAAAAACCGGATTTTTGAAGTTACAATCGCGCCAAGCACAAAACAGGAAAATAGCCTCAAAGTTGACAGAGAACAGGCTCTTGCGTAACTTCAGTACAGGTAGGATCTACTAATCATCCATTACACTGCGGCGTAACCCGCCTATTCGAATGCAAACTCAGCTCTGATATATATTGAACTACTTGGGCTACCATCTTGTTTAATATATAGAACTTCCCTCGTGGAGGTTCTATTTTTATCTACGGGCACTGGTATCGTGTAGTCCAGCACAAACCCTTTAGGATTAATTTCCACCCGCTTAACAAATCGCC
>JAQTRN010000041.1 GCA_028711795.1 Dehalococcoidales bacterium
TTAAACCAATCGAAGCTGACCTGAGCTGGAGTCGGGGTACAATAATGGTGGCCTTCAGCATCTTTACGCTGGTGGCCGGCGTGACGGCTCCTTTCATCGGTAGATTGATTGATCAGTATGGCGCCCGGAAGGTTATTATCATAGGTGCCATTGTTTTCGGATCCGCGCTGATCTCTCTGAGATTCATGAGTAGCCTGTGGCATCTCTATGTTGCTCATGCTATCCTGGGAATTGGCTCAGTAGCGCTGGGCCACATCGCCCAGGGTACTGTAGTATCAAATTGGTTCAAACGAAGGCGCGGGCTGGCTATTGGTATTATGTCAACCGGAGTCGGTATCGGTGGGTTCACTCTGTCACCACTGATCGGGGGCTACTTAATACCAAATCTCGGATGGAGGACGTCATATTTGATACTGGGAATATTAGTCCTGGCGACGCTCCTGCCACTGGCGTCTCTGGTGATAAGGTCTAAGCCGGCCGATATGGGCCTCTTCCCCGATGGCGCAGAAATTACGCCGGACAGTACCCCTATTGGAAACGTACCAGCACCTAAATCGGGGGACATGACTTTAAAATTAGCACTGGCTACTTCTACCTTCTGGTTAATAGCCGTGTCATTCCTCACCAGCTCTTTCAGTCAGTCCAGTGTCCTGCAGAGTGAGGTGAATTACCTGACAGACATCGGTTTTCCGCTGGCCTTGGTAGCCACCGTTCATGGGATGGTCGGCCTGGGTAGCGCCATCGGCAAATTTGGTTTTGGCTGGCTCTGTGACCGCATCGCGCCTAAGTACTCAGCCGTACTGGGCCATCTGCTAATCATAGGCAGTATTGTCACCCTGCTCAACCTGCAACCGACATCACCACCATTCCTATTATGGTTATACGTAGCCTGTCTTGGCCTGGGTCTGGGTAGCTGGTTACCAACGATGTCAATGCTGGTGAGCACTAATTTCGGACTGGCCTCCTATGGCGCAATCATCGGAATGGTCAGTTTGGCTCAAGGTCTCGGCTCTTCATCCGGGCCGCTGGTAGCTAACCTTATACACGACGCCTGGGGGCAGTACCGCCCGGCATTCATCGTCGCTCTCTTTCTGTTTGGCATCGGCGTGCCTGCCATTCTACTGGTACGGCGACCTAAACACTAATGATAATACCGGCCGGTAACCAATAGTGGAATAAGGTAAACTCAGATCAATACCGGGAGAGGAAAAAGTGTTGGTTGGGGCGGGGAAAATATCAGTCCGGGCGCTGGATTAAAGAGACTATCTGATCTAGCCTGTCGCGAGTTGCTCTCGAGAGTCGACCCTTATACTCTTTCCCATTGACACCAGTTGCATATACGTAGCTGATTCTATCCGCCGCATGTTGGGCAATACCTGAGATAGTATCCGGCTGCAGTTTGAAAGCTGCCCGTTTCCGGTTGGTTATCAGGACAGGCAGTTCAATACGCGCTACACCCGTCACCGCTGTCATTCTCTGGCCACTGGCGAACACAAACCCAGCGTCACCGATTTTGAGGAGATTGCCCGTGTTGTTGACCACAATAATCGCGGCTGACCAGGCTGCCGGAGCATCCTGTCCGTTGTTATCCCCGGCTGGCATGACAACTGCCGGGTTAAGGAACACGGCGACTCTTACGAAATCACGAATGACCTCACCGGAAAAAGAGACTAATCTTTGGAGAAAATCGGACATACACTGACTCCCACCGAGGTGATTATAACACGTTAAGTTGGTAAAAGACC
Organism: Dehalococcoidales bacterium; assembly: GCA_028711795.1. Taxonomy (GTDB): domain Bacteria; phylum Chloroflexota; class Dehalococcoidia; order Dehalococcoidales; family JAQTRN01; genus JAQTRN01. The sequence continues at coordinate 1,746 of JAQTRN010000041.1, forward strand.
AAAATCTCAGACTTCCGGTCAGGCGGGAATAATAAATGTCATCCCACCAGTTCCACAACCCGGCCCAGCCCGGTCCGCTCAGACGAAATCACCTGATATCAGAGTGATAGCTCTGGAGAGAACGCGGCTCCGGTTTGCCGACGCGCTGCGCAGCGATTCCTTTAGCCGCGGCGGCCGCAGCCGCTATCGTGGTAACATACGGGATCCTGTATTTAATAGCCGTCTTACGAATGTAAGAGTCGTCGTACTGACTCACTTTACCGATGGGCGTATTGATCAATAATTGGATTTCCCCGTTCTTTATCCCATCCACTATGTTGGGCCGACCCTCGTACATCTTGAGTATCACCTCAGAATCGATACCATGATCGGCCAGAAACTGGCTGGTGCCGGCGGTAGCCTTGATCTTAAAACCGAGTTCAGAGAACTGCCTGGCCAATGGTAGCACACCGGCACGGTCCTTGTCGGCAACCGTTATCAGGACTGTTCCGCTGGTAGGTAAGGACTGCTGCGCCGCTGCTTCAGCCTTAAAGTAGGCCAGCCCGAAGGAACTGGCGATACCCAGCACCTCGCCGGTAGACCTCATTTCCGGTCCCAGTAGAGGATCGACCTCGGGGAACATATTGAACGGAAAGACCGCTTCTTTAACTCCAAAATGAGGAATTTTACGTGTCTTAAGATTCAAATCACTGAGTTTCTTGCCTACCATTAATCTTGTTGCCAGACGCGCCAGGGAGACATTACACACCTTTGAGACCAGAGGGACGGTACGCGATGCCCTGGGGTTGGCCTCCAGCACATAGACTATATCCCGACAGATAGCATACTGGACATTGATTAACCCGACCACCCCAAGTTCCCGGGCGATTCTTCTGGTGTACTCATTGATGGTATCAATATGTTTCTGGGGCAAGCTAACCGGCGGGATTACACAGGCCGCATCGCCCGAATGTACGCCGGCTAATTCAATGTGTTCCATAATCGCCGGCACGAAGGCCATGCCGCCTTCGGACAGAGCATCAGCCTCAGTCTCGATGGCATTATCCAGGTAACGGTCAACCAGTATTGGCCTTTCGGGAGTTACCCCAACTGCGGCAGCGACGTACTCCCGCAGCATTTCCTCGTCATAGACTATTTCCATTCCGCGTCCACCAAGCACATACGACGGCCGTACCATCAGCGGATATCCAATTCGCTGAGCGACAGATAATGCCTCATTCAGATTACTGGCCATACCTGACTCCGGCATCGGGATACCTGTCCGCTGCATCATCTCCCGAAAACGGCCACGGTCATTGGCCAGATCGATAGCATCGGGTGACGTACCCAGAATATTGACGCCAGCCTCAGCCAGTTCCCGGGAGATATTGAGTGGGGTCTGCCCGCCGAATTGAATAATTACTCCCTCGGGCTTCTCTTTCTCATAAATGCTCAGGATGTCCTCGACGGTCAGCGGTTCAAAATAGAGCTTGTCCGAAGTATCGTAGTCGGTGGAGACTGTTTCCGGGTTACAATTGACCATGATGGTCTCATAACCATCATCCCGCAGGGCGAAGGCAGCGTGAACACAGCAGTAGTCGAACTCAATGCCCTGGCCAATACGATTGGGGCCACCCCCGAGAACCATCACCTTGCGACGCGAGCTACTGGTAGTCCGGTCAGGCACATTGTATGTGGAGTAATAGTAAGCCGCGTTCTCTACACCACTAACCGGAACTGCGTCCCAGCCCTCAACTACACCGATAGACTGACGCCTGTTCCGCAGAGTCTTTTCTGGTATACCAAGAAGTTGAGATAGATAACGGTCGGAGAAGCCATCTTTCTTCGCCCGGATCAACAACTCATCCGGTAATGATGCCCCTTTATACTTAAGGATCTGCTCTTCCAGTTCGACGAGTTCTTTCATCTGGCTGATAAACCAGGGCTTAATACGAGTCTTCTCGTAGAGTTCCTCAACACTGGCTCCCTTGCGCAGGGCCTCATACATCACGAATTGCCGCTCACTCGTCGGGTAATTCAGCAATTGCATCAGCTCTTCAAGTGACTTCCGATTAAAGTCCTTAGCAAAACCCGGGCCATAACGGCCGTTTTCCAGAGAGCGAATCGCTTTTTGAAAAGCCTCCTTATACGTCTTGCCAATACTCATTACTTCGCCCACGGCCCGCATTTGCGTGCCCAGTCGGTCTTCGGCATTACGGAATTTCTCAAAAGCCCAGCGAGCGAACTTAACGACGACGTAGTCTCCCGATGGCGTGTATTTATCCAGTGTTCCTTCCCGCCAATAAGGGATTTCATCCAGGGTCAGCCCGGCGGCCAGTTTGGCCGAAATCAGAGCAATCGGAAAGCCGGTAGCTTTAGAAGCCAGGGCCGATGAGCGTGATGTCCGGGGGTTAATTTCGATGACGACCACCCGGTTGGTTTTGGGATCACGGGCAAACTGGATATTAGTACCACCAACTACCCGGATCGCCTCTACTATTCTATAGGAGTATTCCTGCAAGCGACTCTGCAATTCGGGTTCGATCGTCAGCATTGGCGCCGTACAGAAAGAATCGCCGGTGTGGACTCCCATCGGATCGACATTCTCAATGAAGCAGACCGTTATCATCTGGTTCTTGATATCTCGGACCACTTCCAGTTCCAGTTCCTCCCAGCCAACCACTGATTCTTCCACCAGCACCTGTCCGATGAGGCTGGCCGCAATACCCCGGCTGGCGATAACGCGCAGTTCCTCTATGTTGTAGACCAGGCCACTCCCGGTCCCCCCCATAGTAAAGGCCGGGCGTATCACTACCGGATAACCAAGTTTAGCGGCAATTCTTTCCGCGTCCTCTACGGTGTAGACGGCCTCGCTCTTGAGTGTCTCTATTCCCAAACGGCTCATGGTCTCCTTGAACAATGTCCGGTCCTCACCACGCTCAATGGCATCAATCTCTACCCCGATAACCTTGACGCCGTATTTTTGTAGCACTCCGGACCGGCCCAGCTCAGCGCTAAGATTCAAGCCAGTCTGGCCACCCAAATTCGGCAATAGCGCGTCCGGCCGTTCATTCTCAATTATCTGGATCATGGTTTCAAGGTTCAACGGTTCGATGTAGGTCGCATCCGCCATGCCCGGGTCCGTCATAATGGTCGCCGGATTTGAGTTCACCAGAACAATCTCGTAACCAAGCTGCCGCAGAGCCTTGCAGGCTTGTGTGCCTGAATAGTCGAATTCACAGGCCTGACCGATAATAATCGGGCCGGAGCCAATAATCATCACTTTTCTGATGTCGTTTCGTCTGGGCATACTACAGCACCTCGTATAGTGTTATGTAATGTTCAGGCAGATATTTGGGCACACACCAACCTCGCTGGGTGGTATAGACCAATCATGGAATGCGGTTGTTGGAGTTGTACTACCGCTTGTGTCTGACATGCGACCCAATTATAACACAATGCGCATTCAAATATCCAAAAGCCGGGCTACAAACCACCACCGCCCGCCAAGAATCGATTGTATGTTGGCTACGCCGGGTGTTTTGATGTATAATTCATATATAAATGATTGGGAGAAAGTACCGTCTGGCGACAAGTCAGGATTCTATGTATTCGTCTGATAATTGTTTCCATCTTCACCGCTTCCGAATAGCGTCCTAGATAATGGTTTACTGATAAGGGCGCTGACACCTCATCAATCACCAAACACTGGATACCTGCTAGTCGTTTCCGTATGCTCAAGACCTTGTATATTACTGCTTTGACCTTCTTATCCATTCAATTGGAGTATCATCGGGCAGGGAGTGACGATGAAGACGAGGAGTCACGCCAGGAGCCTACGGACCAGACCAATGGGAGAATGAGATACACATGCACTATCGTAAGGACATAAGAAACATTGCTATTATTGCCCATGTCGACCATGGTAAGACTACTCTGGTAGACGCCATGCTTAAACAGAGCCACGTTTTCCGTGATAATCAGCAGGTGGGCGAACTAATAATGGACCACAACGCTCTGGAAAGAGAGAAGGGCATTACTATCATGGCCAAGAACACGGCCATACTTTATCGCGGTGTTAAAATTAATATCATCGATACGCCGGGGCACGCTGATTTTAGCGGCGAGGTGGAACGTGTCATTAGCATGGCTGATGGCTGTCTGCTATTAATTGACTCGGTAGAAGGCCCGATGCCGCAGACCAAATTCGTGCTTCGTCAGGCTTTCGAGAAAGGCCTGCGCCCTATCGTGGTAATCAATAAGATAGACCGGAGCAATTCACGGGTAGCGGAAGTGCTTAATCTGACGCAGGACCTGTTCCTGGAACTGGCCGCCAACTCTGACCAGCTTGATTTCCAGGTATTGTACGCCAGCGCCAAACAGGGTACCGCCGTCACTGAATTGAGTACACCCGGCAGCGATATTACCCCACTTTTCGAGCGTATTCTGGAGGAAGTACCGCCCCCGCAGATCGAAGATGGCCCGTTCCAGATGCTGGTCTCTAATCTGGACTATGACAGTCATAAGGGTAAGATAGCTATCGGGAGAATACGGAGAGGAAAAGTTGCCCCCCATGACCCCGTGGTCTGTCTGGGTGCTGATGGCAGCGCGGTACGATATGAGATAAGTCAAGTATTTACCCACCTCGGTTTGGCTCGCCTGGAAGTACCGGTGGCCGAAGCCGGCGACATCGCCGCGGTGACCGGCCTGGATAAGGTCAATATCGGGGATACCATTGCCAGTCCGGAACAACCGGAAGCCTTACCTCGGATAGAAATCGGTGAACCCACGGTGGAGATGACTTTTGGCGTCAATACCTCCCCGTTCGCCGGCCGTGAGGGACGTTTTAGCACCACACGTCAGTTGCGGGAGCGGCTCTATAAAGAACTGGAGACCAATCTCAGTCTACGGGTACAGGACACAGATAGCCCTGATACGTTCTTGGTGAAAGGGAGAGGAGAACTGCACCTGGCAATTTTGATTGAGACGATGCGCCGCGAAGGTTACGAATTCGAAGTCTCCAAGCCGGAAGCTATTACCAAAACAGTTAATGGTCAACTAATGGAACCAATGGAGTCGCTCATTATTGACACCAGAGAAGAGCATATCGGAGTCCTGACTGGATTACTGAGTAAACGACAAGCGCAACTGGCCAATATGGGTAACAATGGCCAGGGTGGTGTACGTCTAGAGTTTCGTATACCTACCAAGGGACTTATCGGTTTTCGCGGTGATTTTTTGATTGCTACCCGCGGTGAAGGTATCATGAACACCATTTTTCTTGGTTATGAGCCGTGGCATGGAGATATGGTCTCAAGCCGCAGCGGAGTGCTGGTAGCTTCGGAAGCCGGTGTAGCGGTGACCTATGGCCTGAATAACGCCCAGGGCCGGGGTCTTACCTTCGTTGAACCCGGGACATCGGCCTACGAGGGGATGATAGTCGGCCTGAATCCCAGGTCGCAGGACATAGCCATTAATATCTGCAAAGAGAAGAAAAAGACCAATGTCCGCTCCTCAACGTCAGATATCGCCATCAAGTTGACCCCTCCGGTGAAGCTTAGTTTGGAGCAAGCCATTGATTTCATCAACGAAGACGAACTGGTCGAGGTAACGCCGGAGAATGTCAGGTTAAGAAAGAAATTACTCACCGAGACACAAAGGTTACGTCACCTGTCCCAGGCACGGCGAGGCTTGAAACCTTAGACGTCTTCCCACCGGATAACCACGCAGGCATTACCACCTGGCTTCTCTCAGAAAGTTGTCCAGCGCACGGTTGAACTCTTCCGGTTTTTCGTACATCGGACCATGGCTGGTAT
>JAQTRN010000042.1 GCA_028711795.1 Dehalococcoidales bacterium
AAATAAGACTACCCGGCTAGCCAAGAGAGTGCGTGTCGGCGATAAGGACGCCATCCGCGAGGCCACCGACTGCGAAAAGGTATATTCCGCCATCCAGCAGGGCATTCCCGCCCGCCGCCAGGCCCTGACTGCTCCGGAAATGGCCAGTATCCGCGAATGTAACTTGATGTCGCTCAAGCCGGTACTCTATGTCGCCAACATCAAGTCGGTGGCAGACGCCACTAACCGCCATGTGACGGCATTAAAACAGATCGCCCAGAACGAAGGCACCGAAATGATCACCGTCTGCGGGCGGGATGAAGCCGATATCAGCCAACTCGATCCGGGGGAACAGCCGGCCTTCCTGCGAGAGCTGGGGCTGGAAGAGTCCTCCATGGAGCGACTCCTCCAGGCCGCTTACCGTATGCTGGGACTGGTCAGCTTCTTCACCACCGGGGAGGATGAAGTGCGCGCCTGGACTTGCCAGAAAGATGACAAAGCGCCGGTAGCCGCGGGCAAGATTCACACCGATATGGAGAAGGGCTTTATCCGCATGGAGGTAGTCCGGTACGAAGACCTGATTGAACTGGGTAGCGAAGCCGCCGTGGCTAAGGCCGGCCGCCAGCACATCGAAAGCCGTGAATACGAGGTACAGGACGGCGACACGGTCAAAGTGCTTTTCAACGGCAAGGGGTAAGCTACAACCTCACCTATCTGTCACAAGCTAGTACCAGCCACCGGTAATTTTGACACATGACCCAATGTTGTCTATCATAGTGCCGGGTCAGAAAGTAGAAGTAAAAGTAACAGAAAGCAGCGGACGCGACCTGCTGCCTCTTGCGCAAGGGCGCAGGTTGACATTTCTGGAGGATGGCGAAAATGTCCCCCGGTACCTTGTCTATTATCATCGGTAGTCTGGGTGCCCTTGGCTGTCTGATCGGCGCATTCCATTATATACGGCGCAAACGACTTATCGATGACCTGCCGACTTCGAAAACACAGGGGGTATTCATCGGGCTAACCGAACTGAAGGGCACCGCGGAAAGCGAGTCGCCGCTGGCCAGCTACCTGGCCGGGACCCGCTGTTTGCAGTACCTCTGGCAGGTCGAAGAACACTGGTCCCGAACCGTCCACGAAACATACACGGACGCTCAGGGCCGGACCCAGAGCCGTACCCGCACCGAGAGCGGCTGGTCTCGGGTAGCCAGCGGCGGCCAGGCCATACCCTTTTATCTGCAAGACGATACCGGCGTCATCCGTATCTTGCCGGAAGGAGCTACCATCCATGGTGTCGTCACCTTCGACGAGACCTGCGGCCGGAACGATGCCCTGTATTTCGGGAAAGGGCCGGCCAACGAGGTAGCTAACTCCACTCACCACCGCCGCTTTCGTGAGACCGCCATACCCCTTCACGCCATATTATACGTGATGGGACAGGCGCGCCAGCGGGAGGATGTTGTCGCCGCCGAGATAGCCGATGACAAAAACGCACCGATGTTCATGATTTCTACCCACACCGAGAAGCAAATCAGCTCCGGTTATGGCCTCTGGTCCTGGTTCTGGCTGATTTTGGGTCTGATTTTCGTTATTGGCGGCGTAGTGGTGTGGAACATACTGGGACGTTTCCCGGCACCCTGGCAACCATACACGGCTGCCGCCGGTGGTTTTCTGGTAGTATGCGCTATTGGCTGGGTCTGGACTGTTTATAATAGTCTCGTCAGTCTCCACCACCGGGTGGAACAGGCCTGGTCACAGGTGGAAGTCCAGCTCAAGCGGCGTAATGACCTCATTCCCAATCTGGTCCAGACTGTGGCCGGATACCGCACCCATGAGAGTGAGGTGCAGCAACTGCTGGCGGAACTGCGCGGGCAAATGATAGCCACACCGCCCGGAGTGGCCGGCCCTGATTTCAAAGGATTGGCGCCGTCACTCCAGGTCGTCATTGAGCGTTATCCGGACCTGAAAGCCAACGAGCTGTTTCTGCGGCTCCAGCAGGCGCTCGTGGACACGGAGCAGCGCATCGCCCTGGCGCGTGACTACTACAATGAGGTGGCGACGTTCCACAACACCCGGCTCGATATTATTCCCGACCGGTTCGTGGCCGCCATGGGCCGGCTCCAGCCACAAACCCTGATGAGCGCCGCCGATTTCGAACGCGCCCCGGTCCGTGTGCAACTGGTATCCTGATTTCACATTGGCCACTTGCTCAGATTGCAGGCAATCTAAGGCAAAGAGGTAGCAACATGAAAGAGATTATCGCCCGTTGCGGCTTTATTTGCAGTCAATGCCCGGCGTACCGGGAAAATATCAGGGACGCCACTGACAGGCGGCGCGTTAGCGAAACTTGGAACAAATACTATGGACTCCGGATACACCCGAATGAAATTCGCTGTGATGGCTACCTGAAGCCAGACTCGGAAAAACCGGAACGGGTAACGAAAGAATGTCCTATCAGAGACTGCGTCCAACAAAAGAACCTGGAGAATTGCGCCCACTGCGGACAATACCCCTGTAGCCTACTGGAAAAGCAGTTGAGCAATGTCGAGAAAGTAGTCGAGAAACACCGGGACTCGGCCAGTACTGACGAATACCGGCGTTTCCTGCAGCCTTATAATGTACGGCAACTACTCAACAAGATAGCTCATTCGGTGGTAAAACAGCCTGTAGCCGATACCGCGACTCCGCTTAGCCCCATTGTAAAGCTAACCCGGGAGATGACAGTAGCCTTTATCCGGGTCAAAGGTCATTACAGTCAGATACCGACAGCTTTTGGCAGGCTTTACACCTGGATTGCGGACAGAGGCTACCGGCCGGTAGGCCCGGCGATGGCCGTCTACTATACCACCTCGGGGCAGGTGCCGGATGACGATCTCCAGTGGGAGCTGAGAAGCGAAGTTGCCGGCATGGTGGCTGAGACTGCTCCCGATGAGAACGGATTAGGTATCAGGCGGGTGGGCACAATCCAGACAGCGGCAATGCTGCACAAAGGGCCGTACGAGACGGTTAATAAGACCTATGAAACTCTTACCCGCTGGATCAGACAGAATGGATACGAGATAGTTGGCCCATTTGAGGAATCATACTTCAATGACTTGGCGAATACCCCAAATGACGAATTACTTACCGAAATCAGATTCCCCATAAAGAAGACCAGTTAGCGTTTGCAGGTACAATGGGACATCAATACGTAGAACTTTCGAATAAGCTGGTTCAGATGGATTGGTGACTCTAAAATGGTGTCTTTGGGAAAGAGTATATAATACTACCCGACTACACCAGACTTTAAGATACCTGACTCCGAAAAGATATCTGATCCGTCATTTACAAAAGGAGGTCAGGTGTCATTAATCTTGAGCCAGCACATTAGGTTGCGCATGCCAATAGTTCCTGTTAGAATGGGCGGACTCCTGGGTGGCAATGCCGCCTGTGGAATCAAGGAGGCTTGGAGTAGTTCCTTCGTGAGAAGAAATAGTGGTCTCAGGCGCACTCTAGAGGTCGTCACTCATCGGAATGGCGGTGATCTGTTCGGAGTGGCAGACCTCCGACCGATGGCCCAATCTGTTCCTGAAGACAACGCGCTAGCCAAATTTCCTAAAGCTATCTCCGTTGGCATACGTCTATCTGACGCAATTGTTGATCAGCATAGCCCTCACGAGGCAATCGAAAGTAGCCTTTACTGGCATCACGTGTACCGCGTGGTCAGCCCGGCGCTCGATTTTCTCGCTCAGGGAATTCAGCGCGAACTGCAATCGAACGGTTACCAAGCTTTTCCGGTACCTGCCAGCATGCCCTACAACAGGGAAACACTGAAGGGGGTGTTCTCACACAAGCTGGCCGCACACCTGGCTGGATTGGGCTGGATCGGCAAAAGCTGTCTACTGATAACCCCCGATTTTGGTCCTCGCGTTCGCCTGGTAACGGTGCTCACTGACGCACCCCTGGAGACGGGGGTTCCACTTGACAGAGAGTGTGGCAAGTGCCAGGCCTGTATTGTTGCCTGCCCTGTTCGAGCCTTCAGTGGGACCGAGTTTCAGCCTGCTGACCCTGTGGAAGCGCGATTCGACAGACAGGCGTGCTCCGTATACCGACGTACACACCCTTGCGGCGTATGTGTGGCCAAATGCCCAATTGGACGCCATATCCAACAGGCAACCTCGAGCAATATTCAACGTTGAGGGTTTGAGCCAACGTCGGCAGCGGTGAGTTTCTGAACGCTTCGCGTCCGCCCACCGGCGGCCTGATGCAATTTGGGAGAGTTTCTGATTTGATAGTAGTTCGCCCGGAAAAACCTGGGGACACAGATTCTATCCACCATGTCAATAAACAGGCATTTGCCCGGGATAATGAGGCCACACTCGTAGACAAGCTTCGCAGCCATGGCGTCTTAACAGTATCGCTTGTTGCCCTTCAGAACAACGAGATTGTGGGGCATATTGCGTTCAGTCCGGTGACAATCGAACCAGAACATTCAGGCTTCGCGGCAATAACTATGGCTCCTTTGGCAGTCCTTCCCGCTTATCAAAACAAAGGAGCCGGCTCGCAACTCGTTAGAGCCGGCCTCGAAGAATGCCGCCGTCTCGGATACGGGCTGGTCTTCCTGGTCGGTCATCCAGACTATTATCCGCGCTTCGGATTCATTCCCGCGGGACCGAAAGGCTTTAAGTGCGAGTTTGAAGTCCCGGATAATGCCTGGATGGTGCTGGAACTACGAGAAGGTGCCTCAGCGGGGCGGCAAGGTACGGTAAGATTTCGCCCCGAGTTCAGGGAAGCTATTTAGAGATTCCCAGAGCAAAATGGAGCCGGGAGATCAATAGGTAGAACTTTTAAGTCACGTTCAAAATCCTGGAGACTGAAATCCCTACAGCTTCGTGTAAGTATCATATATCTTCTTGGTTAGTTCTTTTTCCCCTTTTTCAGTGATTTTGAAATAATATTCAGAGTTGTAATAGTGGTTCATCATATACCTGTCACTGTGGGCTAAATCTTTTTTAAGATCTTTTAGAGTTACCTTTTGATAAGGGATACTGTTAACATCATAGCTCCAAGAGAAACCCAATTTCACCAAATTTACCATCCCTTTCATGATAGTAACAGGGCTTGCTCCCGTGTCCCTCTTTGTCCATGTATAAACCAGATATGAAGGCTCTGGCTCCCATACTTGCCATTCTAATATATGGTACTCAATGAAGCTAAGCAGCGGCCTTACATCTAAATTAGGGTCATCTCTAGCTTCATCAATCTTCTTTTGTAGACTTTTCCTGTATCTTTCTACCTTAGAGAGCATCTCCCGACATTTCTTGATTCGACCGTCGACATACACCTTACGCTGGTCATGTTCTTCTGAAGACATTCTCGCCTTCATATTTTCGTAAGCTGAAAGCATCTGCCGGATATATCGATGATCACTGGCCATCTTGGTGACGCTCTTAGTCCAGCGGCTCGCTATATTATGATAGATGAAATCGCCGATACTTCCCCAAATCCTATAGTCGTCTTGATTGTTAGCAGTAGCTTTCTGATATAAAGAAATCACCTCCTCAATCGTTATCCCGGCTTTCATAAGATGGTAGTCCATACCCAATATTAAAAGCGAGCTGAGGTTAGCTGGTTCTATTTCTAATATTTTCCTGATTTCCTTGGCTGCCGCAATGGCATATTCTACGTCTCCATTTCCGTAAAGCATCATATATCGAGCCAGGCAATAACGGGGCGTCGGATTCCTTGGTTCCAAGTTAACAGCCTTCACCAAAAGCTCGAACATTTTTGCAATGTTCTTTTCCATCTTTTCTTCAATAGGACCCCAATCATCACCCCAATAGATACTATGTGCAGCTTTTAAAAGAATAGCAACATCATCAGGTTTCTCTTTAAGCAGAGTTAGATAGATTTCAGCAGCCTGCTCATACTTGCACCGCTTTTCTAACTCATCTGCCTTGTGGATCAATGTTTCTCTATCGTACGACATTCTTGCATGATGTTATATCATCACTCAGGGATTTGTAAATGCTCATGGCTATCATGAGAATGTAATTTTCCATACTAGTCCTGTTCACTACTCGCTTAGAGAAGTTAATTCATTCCGACCCTTAATTAAAGATGATTAACGTTTGCTTAAGCATACCTTAGCGTCTCATAGTCGACTCGACCCTGGTCAAAACGACTCTTTAAATATCTCTATAAGTAGAGTAAACTCATTGCTTAAGCAAGACATTGGCTAAACTGATAATCTAGTTAACACCACTTCTTGCGGAGCTTGCAGAAGGAGATTATGCAGGAGATCCCTATTGTCGAAGCGGCCAAGCGCTTAGGCATGTCTACGGACAGCATACGCAGGCGCATAAGCAGAGGCGGATTAAAGGCGCGTAAGGTCGCTTCGCCGCATGGTGAAATGTATCTCGTAGAGATACCGGACGACACTGCTGCCGGACAGGCATCGTATCAACACCAGGAGCAGACCCCAGAAGTGGAGACTTTGCGTAAGGTGATAACGGTACTGGAGACTGAATTAGAAGCCAGGCGCCGGGAAGTGCAAGAATTGCACGTCTTACTGCAGCAAGCTCAAGCCGCGTTACCCCCGGGAAGAGGTTCCCTGCCCAATAAATCATGGTGGCGCAGACTGATTCCCTGGACCAGGAAATAGCCTGGTGCGCGTAAATTATAAAGGGCGCTTGTATAAGTCATTTTGATATCAAGAGGTATCGTCGTGACGGACCGAATGCTCTTTGACGAATGGCCAGAACGCTATGATCAATGGTTCGAAACACCAATCGGGCAATTGGTCAGGGAATGCGAAAGTCGCCTGATAGCTGAATTACTGGATGCCAGGCCAGGAGAACATGTCCTTGACGTTGGCTGCGGAACTGGAGTCTTTACCCTGGATTTACTTACCGCCGGGTCGCAAGTGGTCGGCCTCGACATCTCCCAGCCGATGCTCCGCTTTGCCGTCGAAAAGACCCGGGGGTATCCGTTCTCTGCCGTTAGAGGAGACATGCTGTGCCTACCTTTTGGTGATAACTCCTTCGACAAGGCTGTCTCGATTACGGCTCTCGAGTTCGTAGCTGATGCTAATAGCGCGGTGAGTGAACTCTTGCGCGTTACCCGGCCCGGAGGGTGTGTGGTAGTAGCGACTTTGAATAGTCTCAGCCCCTGGGCTACCCGCCGCCGAGCAAAGACACAACGGGGACAGAGACATATCCTGGAAAATGCCGTTTTCCGGTCGCCGCAGGAATTGTTGGCCTGCTGTCCACTTAAAGGAGTGACCGCGACCGCGATCCATTTCCAGAAAGATAACTATCCGGATGAGGCGATGGAAATCGAAAAGACCTGCCAAACTCAAGGGTTGGATACCGGGGCTTTCGTGGCGGTTCGCTGGGAGAAGACACATCCAGCAGAGTAATTTAGAACAGTCTCTCGAGCCTCATAGCGTTTGATATGATTTAGATCAAGGAGTCTCAATTGCCATAGTGCTAGTAACAAAAGAACAAAGGAGAGAAAATGAGCACAATAAAAAACTCAATGCCGAGTAAA
>JAQTRN010000043.1 GCA_028711795.1 Dehalococcoidales bacterium
ATGGTGTGTTGCTGTAGTGGCGTCAACTCGTCGTCAATGATGACCAGATTGTAGTGGCTGAAGTTCTTAACGATAGTAGCTCTCTTAGTTTGCCCTCACCCAGGTAGTGAGTCTTTGAAGGCGTCGGTAGCCGCTGGATGATTCTTCCTACCACTTTAGCTCCCGCGGTATCAGCCAGTTGGGTTAGTTCACGCAGTGAGTCCTCGGTTGACCACGGATCGGTCTTTTTCTTGGTGTCTACCGCTACTAGATATGCTTGCTCCGGCGGTGTTTGTGTCGTGTGGCTTGATTTCTCGGTACCGATATGATAATACCCCTTTCCCCTACCATATTATGTCAACTAAGTACTGCCCGGGACTTTACCGTCGCTGATGCCAGGCAGCAAATCGGGATATGCCCTTCTCTAGCTCGGCATCGGGAATAGTCAATGATATCCGTACGTAGCCTTCGCCGTTCTGGCCATAGCCGATGCCGGGGGTGACCACGACTCCGACCTGTTCGAGTAAATCATTGGCGAAATCCAGTGAGGTGTAGCCTTCTGGTACCTTTGCCCAGACGTATAGGCTTGCCCGGGGCAGCCTAGCTTTGAGGCCAATTTTATTAAGCGTGGCGACTAACCGGTCGCGCCTTTTCTGATAAATGGCATTATGCTCCGGGATGCAGTCTTGTGGCCCCCGCAGGGCTTCAATGGCCGCGTACTGGATCGCCTGAGGGATGCCTGAGTCCAGGTTAGACTTGACCACTTTCAGAGCATTGATCATCGCTGCATTGCCCACGGCCATCCCGATCCGCCAGCCAGGCATATTATAGCTCTTGGACAGCGAGTGAAACTCGACCCCCACTTCTTTAGCGCCCCTCGCCTGCAGGAAGCTTACCGGGCGGTAACCATCATAAGCGACTTCGGAATACGGCCCATCATGGCAGATGGCGAGGTCATACCGGCGGGCAAACTCAACCGCCCGCTCAAAGAAGTCGATATCGGCAGTGGCTGCCGTGGGGTTATTCGGATAGTTCAACCACAGGAGTTTGGCTTTCCGGGCGATGTCTTCGGGAATACTGTCGAAATCGGGTAGAAAACCGTTGTTTTCGTAAAGGGGTAGATAATAGGGCTGGCCGCCAGTCAGGATAGTACCTATCGAATAGACCGGGTACCCCGGATCAGGGACCAGGGCAATATCCCCGGCGTCAATAAAGCATAGGGCGATATGAGCGATGCCTTCTTTGGAGCCGATAAGGGGCATCACCTCTTTACCGGGATCGAGAGAAACGGTAAAGCGTTTCTGGTACCATTCGGCTATGGCCTGACGTAGCTCCAGTAACCCATCCGATTCAGGATAGCGGTGATTGGCCGGGTCCTGGGCTGCCTGGCACAGCCGCTGGATTATGTGTGGCGGTGTGGGTATATCTGGATCCCCAATGGCGAAGCTGATAACCTCTTCACCTCTGGCTCGTTTCTCGGCAATCTTCCGGGTGATTCCCACGAAAAGATAAGGGGGTAGGTTCGCTATTCTTTGTGCCATCTTCATCTGGATAACACCTCTGAACTTAATGATCCCGGGTCTCTTGAACTATTCTGGCCACTCTCCAGAAAACACTTCTTCAGCCGGGCCGCTGAGGAATACCTCGCCTTCTCTATCCCACTCTACATGCAGTGTCCCGCCGGGTAAACTTACTGCCACGCTACTATCAGTATAGCCAAGTAATTGAGAGGCGACTGCCACGGCGCAGGCGCCCGTGCCGCAGGCGAGCGTCTCGCCCACCCCGCGTTCCCAGACCCGGGCTACTATCCGATTCCGGCCAGTCACATTGGCGATTTCGAAATTTACCCTGTTAGGAAACATCAGGTGATGTTCGATCTTTGGTCCGATCAGCGATAAGGGGAAGTCAGACACAGGGTCTCGTGAGAAGTGAATGGCATGGGGATTTCCCATGGAGACGAAGTACAAAACAAGTCTTCTACCGGCTATGTCTACCATATCGCTCAGTATTATGTCAAGTAAGTTTACCTTGTCAGCTTCCAGTAATACCGGGATTTCAGGGGCTTTAAGCCTTGGTCGACCCATGCCAATTTGGATTCCGGCTAGCTTGCCGTTTACTCGATTGACTCTGGCCTTATTGACGCCGACTGCCGTCTCCACGGATATTTCTTCAGCTTCGGGGCCAACTACCTCTTTGTCCACGGCGTATTTGACCAGGCAGCGTAGTCCGTTCCCGCAGGCCTCGGCTTCGGACCCGTCGGGGTTGAACTCCCGCATACGTAAACTAGCCTGATGGGACGGTAACAGTACCAGTAACCCATCGGCTCCGACGCCGAAGTGACGGTGGCACATTGCTCTGGCTATCCGGGGCCAATCATGATTATCTGTGCTGGCTTTAATCAGAATAAAATCATTTCCCGCACCCTGCATCTTGGTGAAATGCATGACTATCTCGCTCCCCACGACTGATTTGAGCTATCTAACCTCTAAATTCTTTGATCAGTTGTTCAATTTCTTCGTATGGCTGATGCCGGATATCGAACCAGTGTATCCGGCTATCGTTGAGACGGAACCAGCTATACTGATGGCGTACCAGACGGTGCGTCTCGAATTTGATCCGCTCAATTGCTTCGGGTAGAGTCAGTTCGCCCTTGATATATTGCCCGATCTGCCGGTAGCCGATGCCGGACATGGCCGCCATGTGAAAATCATACCCCTTCTCCAGCAACTTTTCCACTTCCTGTATCAGACCTTGTTTTATCATCTCGTCAACTCTGGAATCGATCAAATGATACAAAGTCGGCCGGTCGGTGGTCAGGCCAATCACCAGTGTCCGGAAGTCTGGTGGTTGTTTGTTCTGGCATTGAGAGAAAGGCACTCCCGTGGCCCTATAGACTTCAAGAGCCCGGCTTACTCGCCGGATATTCCGCCGGTCGATCCGCTTTGCCGCCGCCGGGTCGACGGCCAGTAGTTCCTGATAGAGGGCCTCGGCACCGACATTATCCACCTTCTCTCTAAGATTACGCCTAAGCTCCGGGTCAGGAGGCACCGCCGGTATCGACCACCCTTCAAGGACAGCCCAGACGTACATCCCGCTACCGCCCACCAGCAGTGGTAATTTGCCTCGTCGTTGAATGTCATCCAGGGACTGATAGGCAGCTTGCCGGTATTGCGCCAGGCTAAAGTCTTCATTGGGAGATACTATGCTAATCAGATGATGGGGCACCAGGGCTAGTTCTTCAGGGCTAGGTTTGGCCGTGCCGATATCCAGGTAACGGTATATCTGGCGGCTATCGGCGTTGACTATCTCGCCGTCAAAAACCCGTGCCAGATAAATGGCCAGTCTGCTTTTACCGACACCAGTAGGTCCGACGATAGCTACCAGATGACCTGTCCTTTTGGGTTCGTTTGTGGTAGTCAAATATCCTTTTTAGCGGGTGAACAGGTCTCGGATCTCGGCGGTTTGCCGTACGATGCTGAGGAACTGGTCGGCTTTCAGACTGGCGCCGCCGACCAGTGCCCCATCTATCTCTGGCTGATTCAGGAACTCGGCGGTATTGGTGGCGGTTACGCTACCACCGTATAAAATACGTGTCGCCTGTGCAGTCTTTTCGCCATACAAACGGCCTATCACCCAGCGAATAAGGGCGATGACATCGTTGGCCTGTTTCCCGGAGGCGGCTTTACCGGTACCGATGGCCCAGATCGGTTCGTAAGCTGCGGTCAAGCCATCAATGTTATCTACTCCGGCCAAAGCCAATTCCAGTTGTCCGGTCACTATGCTTTCAGTTCTCCCAGCTTCGTTTTCTGTCAGTTTCTCGCCGACGCATAAAATTGGCTTGAGACCGGCTTTCAACGCCGCTTTGACCTTCTTATTGATGATCGGGTCGGTTTCATTGAAATATTGCCGTCGTTCCGAGTGTCCGATAATGACGAACTCGCACAACTCGGCCAGCATCAGTGACGATACCTCGCCGGTATAGGCGCCTTTCTCCTCGAAATACAGGTTCTGCGCCCCCAGCCTGGTGGTGCTCTTCTGGAGTAGCTCCTTAACTTTGGCCAGAGAAACAAAGGGAGGACAGATGACCTTGTCCACATTTTGTATGGTATCGAGTCCGGGGCGTAGCTCGTTGACCAGCGTTACCGCTTCGCTGACGGTGGTGTTCATCTTCCAGTTACCGGCAATCAGAGGTATCCGCATCTCTATCTCCTAGGCTCCGAATTTGGTCAGTTTCATGGCGTTAGCCAGAGCTAAAGGCATGATCTGCGTGGCCGGGAATCTTCCCAGGCCGCCGGTGGCACAAGCCCGTTCGGTAAATTGGGTTACCCCATCCGGACGGCACCACCGGGAGTGCAATAGGACCGGAACCGGGTGCCAGCTGTGCCCTTTAAATGTGGCCGGCGTAGAGTGGTCCCCGGTAACCACGATGACATTCGGATTCAGACCGGTCAGGATGGGCAAGGCTCTATCGACCTGCTCCAGGATGCTAACCTTTCGATTAAAATCACCGTCCTCACCGGCGGAATCAGCCCATTTTACGTGTACGTAGAAAAAGTCGTATTTGGTGAAGTTTTGTTTCAGTATTGTGAATTCTTCTTCGATATTGTTTCCCGTCTCTAAAATGTTCATGCCCACTAGTTTGGCCAGCCCGCGATACATGGGGTAAGTGGTGACCGCCGCCGGGCTCAGTTTGTATACCTCGCTCATGGTAGGTAGGCTGGGCAACATAGAGAAGCCGCGCAAGAGGAACATGTTGGCTGGATAACGTCCGGCGAGTATCTTGGTTGCCTGGGCAACGAACTCATTGGCGATGTTAGCCATACGACCTGCCTCCGGGCGCAACGCCAGGATAGTCTTGGGCGTCATCCCTAATTGCTGGGGGTCGGAGTCACTAACATCGGCAGCCAGTCTTTCTCCCCGAAACACGACGACGAAGCGGTACTCTTTCACCGGTCGTACCATAGTGGTTACTTTGTCTACCTGCAGCCCATCAAGTAACCGGCACAGTTCAGCGCACTGCTCAGTATCAATACGTCCTGCCCGGCGGTCCGTAATCAAGCCATTCTCATCGACCGTGCAGAAGTTACCCCGAGCTGCCAAATCGCCCGGCTGCAGGTCAAAATCTATGCCGATCGCCTCTAACACTCCACGGCCGATATCATACTTGAGCGGATTATAGCCAAATAAAGCTAAGTGTCCCGGGGCACTCCCGGGCGTTATCCCCGGGCCGACCGGGTCAATAAGGCCGCACATGCTTTTGTGAGCCAAATCATTAAGATACGGTATCCTGGCTGTTTCCAACTCGGTCTTGCCGGTCTCCGGGTGCGGTAGCCCGCCCAGGCCATCGATGACCAGTAACACGATCTTGTCTGGCGAGGTTATGGCGAGGCTTTTGATCAATTCCAGATTGCTTTCCAATGGCACCCTTTTGTCAAGTAGCGCCTCTACTCCTGGCAGACTCTCCCCGGCCAGGAAGGTAAGTGATGCGCCGCCGCCAGTGGAGACGAAGGTCATCTTATCAATCAGACCCATCTCGGTTACCACTTCCGCGGTGGAGCCGCCGCCAACCACTGTGATTGCATTGAGGTTAGCCAGATATCGGACCAGGGCTTGGGTGCCTCTGGCAAAACGAGGAATCTCATAGACACCCATCGGTCCGTTCCAGAACACGGTATGGCACTTGAGCAAGGCTTTATGGAAGTCTTTGATGGTCTGAGGACCAATATCTACAATTTTCTTATTCGGGGGAATATTCCCGATGGAGACCACTTCTCTCTTGCCTTTAGCATTCAGGTCTCCGGTAATAACCACATCCACCGGTAGTTGCAGGGTGACGCCATTCTGTGATGCCTTTTCCATCAATTTTATGGCCGTATCCAGCATTTCCTTCTCTACTAGGGAACGACCAACTTCAAACGACTTGGCCTTGAGGAAGGTGGCTGCCATCCCGCCACCGACCAGGAGATAGTCCACCCGGCCCATAATGTTTTCCAGCATACCCACTTTGTCACTGATCTTGGCCCCGCCGAGCAGAGCCGCGAAAGGACGCGCCGGGTTCTGTAGCAGGTGCCCCAGGGCCTCCACTTCTTTTTCAAGGAGAAAGCCGGCCACTGCGGGGAGATAGTGCGTGATCTCGACTATAGAGGCGTGAGCCCGGTGAGAAGTACCAAAAGCATCATTGACATAGATGTCAGCTAATCTGGCTAAAGCTTGGGCAAAAGAGGCACTGCCCGTTTCCTCGTCCGAGTGAAAACGGAGGTTTTCCAGGAGGAGGACATGTCCACTCTGTAACCTGGCAACTGAGTTCTCCACTTCGGGACCGATACAATCGGTGGTGATGCCTACCTGTTGTCCCAGGATCTGCGAGAGCCGTTGTGCCACCACGTGTAGCCGCAGTTTGTCCACCACTTTCCCATCCGGCCGGCCGAGGTGGGATATCAGGATAACCCGTGCTCCCCGCTCGATAAGGTACTCGATAGTGGGTAAAGCGGCCCGAATGCGGCTGTCGTCGGTTATGGCTCCGGTCTTTTCGTCTAAGGGGACATTGAAGTCGACTCTGACCAGTACTCTCTTACCTTCGACATCTACGTCCTTGACTGTCATCTTGTTCATCTGCTTCCCTCAATTATCTGTAATGCTAAAACAAAAATATCAGGTGCTCAATCGGCACCTGATATCAGGTATCACAAAATGAAGCGTAACGTTTGCTGCCGGCGACAATTTAATTATGACGCTCCCAAAAAGGTCGGAAGAAGCACCGCTAGGGACCACACATTAACCATTTCAGTCGGCTCGATCAAGAAAACGATATCATACTAACAATGTCCCAGAGTGCTTGTCAAGCCAGAGGAAGGATTGCGATTTCTTTCAACTTGACCTTACTTAGAGTGGCCTGCTAGACTAGCTGGCTGATAATGTAAGTGTGCTTGGAGTACGATGTCCCCTGAAGAATTGCTGAGTTTAGGCTTGCCCAGAGAGCTGGTAGTGCTGATTATTGCGGCCCTGCCCATATTCGAATTGCGGGGAGCGTTGCCGGTAGCCATAAACCTGTTCCACTTCCCCTGGTACTATGCTTTGCTCCTGGCTATCATTGGCAATCTGGTGCCGGTGCCTATCCTGCTACTAGTTTGGGGCGGTCTCGTCAAACTCCTCAGTCGAATTAGTGTTTTCGAGCGGGCGTTCAACTGGCTTATCGAACGCACTAAACGGCAGGGCAAAGTCATCGAAAAATACCGGGGGATTGGCCTGGCTTTGTTTGTCGCCGTGCCCCTTCCGATGACTGGTGCCTGGACCGGCGCACTGGCAGCTAATATCTTTGGCCTGAGATTTGGCTCTGCCTTCCTGTCCATCGCCCTGGGGGTATTCGTCGCCGGCGCCATCGTCACCAGCCTGTGCCTGCTGGGCTGGATAGGAGCAGTAATCGTTGGTATTGGACTCAGTGGCCTGATCACTTTTGCTTTGTGGAAGCGACTGAGGTGAGCCAGCGG
>JAQTRN010000044.1 GCA_028711795.1 Dehalococcoidales bacterium
ACGATTTAGAAATGACCAGAGCAGTCGCCGAGGCAGTCAGTATTCCGGTTATTGCCTCAGGCGGCGCCGGTAAGTTAGAGCACCTTTATGAAGCGGTGGCCATCGGTAAGGCATCGGCTGTCTTAGCAGCTTCAGTCTTCCACTTCGGTGAAATTACCATCGCCCAGGCGAAACATTACCTCAAAGAAAAGGGGCTGGTGGTAAATGTGCCTCCGGAGATACACACCACTCAAACATAAATACGGCAATAATAAGCTAAATATTGCCGTATGATTCTCCTCACCTGTCTCTTTTCGAGTCTTACGTAAAAACCCGAAATCACGTTGTCCCACTTTCAAATAGGCCACCTGTTCATAGTCAATTTACCATCGAAATATCTTGACGGATTGATGAGTCAATGCTACAATTTATGGCATATGGTAGCCGCTTACCTAGTAGGAAATTGGGGCCTAACAAAGTCAGCGGCGTTAACTGCGTCAGTCTTTGGCAGAGAAATCTGTTAGTGATGCTTGGGACGAAATATATCTGCGAGGAAGGAGTGTAGAAAGTATGTCTTTCAGTAAACCGAATGCCAGTGCCGCGACCAGAACAAGAACGAGAGTGACTCCGGCCCCAATATCGGGAATGTGTGTTACCTGTCTGGATGGCTGCCTGGGTCTATGCGAGATTGGCCAGTCCGCTCTGAGGGGGAGAGAGGTAATCTACCCGCAACCATTCGGTAAAGTGACGGCTGGTTCTGAGAAAGACTACCCGATAGACTTCTCTCACTTCAATATTCAGGGTTCCTGTGTGGGTGCCAGAGGAATCGAGGCTGACTCGGATAAAGCGATCTTTCCGGCGGTTGACCTGACCACTGCGATCGGCGCTAAGGGCAGGGAGAGGAAAATGAGGGTGCCTTTCATGACCGGCGCTCTGGGCTCGACTGAGATAGCCCGCATCAACTGGGAGGGGGCTGCTATCGCTACCGCCATCAGTGGCTCCATCATTGTCTGTGGCGAGAATGTCTGCGGTATGGACTCGCAGGCCGAGTTCAAGAACGGGAAAGTAGTCAACTCTCCGGAACTGGCCCGCCGGGTTAAAGCATTTAGAGATTGGTACGATGGCTACGGCATGATGCTGGTCCAGGCTAACGTCGAGGATACGCGCCTGGGAGTGCACGAATACGCTATCGAGAAGCTGGG
Source organism: Dehalococcoidales bacterium (assembly GCA_028711795.1). GTDB lineage: Bacteria > Chloroflexota > Dehalococcoidia > Dehalococcoidales > JAQTRN01 > JAQTRN01. Next base: position 1,182 of record JAQTRN010000044.1, read on the forward strand.
TGTGGAGGGTGTGGAAATTAAATGGGGGCAGGGGGCCAAGGACATCGGGGGAGAAGTGAAACTACCGTCACTGGAACGGGCGGCATTGTTGAAGAGTCGTGGCTATGTTGTTTTTCCCGATCCGGAAGACCCCGTAATTCAAGAAAGCTTTAAGGCGAAGGGTTTTGATGAATTTGAGCGCCACTCCCGTCTGGGCATGGTGGAAGAAGAGTCATTCCTGAAGCGTGTGGAGACTCTGCGTAAGATAGGTGCCAAATACATTAGTCTGAAGACCGGCGCCTACCGGCCGGCTGACCTGGCCCGAGCTGTCAAGTTTGCTTCCGAGGCCAAGATAGACCTGTTGACTGTTGATGGGGCTGGTGGTGGTACTGGTATGAGTCCCTGGCCGATGATGAATGAATGGGGCATCCCGACGGTATACATCGAGTGTCTTCTTTACAACTATCTAAGCCGTCTGGAGAAGAAAGGCGCCTTTATTCCGAGTTGCGCCATCGCTGGCGGTATTGCTATTGAGGACCATGTCTTTAAAGGCATTGCTCTAGCCGCACCTTACATCAAGACAGTCTGTATTGGTCGCGCAACACTGGCAGCGGCGATGGTGGGTAAAGCCAACGGCGAAAAGTTACATAAAGACCATCCCAACAATGGGTACGATGAAGCCCTGGCACAGGCGTTTGTTAACGTCGGTAAGCTTAAGGAGCAGTTCGGTAAGGACTTCAGCCGTATTCCGCCTTCAGCCATCGGTATGTATAACTACTACGACCGGTTGGCTACTGGCCTGCGACAGCTTATGGCCGGGGAAAGGAAGTTCAAACTGAACCTGATCGACCGCACCGATCTCATGGCCCTGACCAGAGAGGCTGCGGAGATATCCGGTATTGCCTACGTGATGGATGCTGATAAAGCTGAGGTTGATAAGATACTGGGCTAAGTGGCCGCTCGTCGTTTTAAATGATAAAAGGTGCCATGACTTATGTCATGGTACCTTTGTTTTCTGGTGATATTGACCGACCTGTCACAAGTTTGAGGCTTATTCTATGAGATTCCGGGCTGGGCATACCTGACCAGTTTCCAGGCAATTATCTCGCAGAGCACGTTAATGTCCTCGGGGGTTAGGTAGCTGGCGACGGTGCTGTCAAAGAGGATGCTCGCTTCAGGAGGGAATTCATCATCGCCGCGCCATAAGACCACGGTTATCGGTACACGAGGGAAAGCGTTGATTGTTACCGCAGCATCTCCGTGGCCTGCTCGATGACCCCCTAACTTCTCTGCAGAAGTCAACAGGCGATCGGGCTCCTTACCGAAGTGGTCTATGACCGGCCTTATCGCTCTCCTGGTGAAAGTCGGGAAATAGTTGGCCCCTTCCGGTAATTCTTTATAGGCAATAAGTTTACCGGTCGGTGGCGTTCCCTTCGCCTGGACCAGATAGTGGAGCATTAATATTTTCTCTCTGAGGGAGACTTCTGCGGGACTATCCGGTACTGAGATATAGCATTGGGGAAGGATGATCTGGCACATTTGGTTCAGGTATTCCAGAGTAATCATCCCCTGATGTTCCGTCACCTGGTACCCGGCCCCGCTCCGAAGGCATAGTTGCTCCATATCATCGATTCGGGACAACTGCTCACAAGCAATTCTGCAGGCCAACCCATGTCCGTATCCCGGGTCCTGTTGATTTGATGATGATAAATGTTTGTTGTCCATATCGGAAACAGCTCCGAAAGGGAATTGATAGTCGCGGCTATATCTCGAGCCAGGAGTGAGAGTAGAGCGTCTCTCCCATGAGGACCCGGACTGTTTTTACGTATTTTGCCTCTTCCTCAGTGAGAGAGGAGAGCGCCGGAGGCTCCCCAGTCATCACCCGGTGGACCAGGCCGACCAGCCCTGCGTTGCCACCCCTGGCTATCCTTATGATCTCCGGGTCGAAAGCATTGACTATCGCCGCGTAAAGGCCATACCGCATCAGCATCATGAGATAAGTCCGGTTTAAATAGGGCCTGAGGTGGTCAGGCGTGCCGTTAGACACGTTGGAAATGCCGACCACCGACTTGCAGCCAGGAGCGATGTCTGCCAGCATACTCATAAACTCCAGGCACGGCTTGACCTGGTTGGTGTCCACATTAGCGACCGGCGTGACAATCGGGTCAAGCCAGATACGTTCGTTGGGAATACCCGCTTCATTCGCCCGGTAGATTAGCTCGGCGGCGATCATGCCCCTTTCGCTGGCATCGCGCGGCATACCTTCTCTCCCCCAGAGTAGGCCGATGAAGTCGGCATCGTACTTCTTGGCTAATGGCAACTCCTCTTCCATTCGGGTAAGGGAGATGGAGTTGATCAACGCTCTACCTTTATGTGCTTTCAGGCCGGCTTCGATGGCCACCGGGTTGGATGTATCCAGGGACAAGGGTAAATCGGTCACCTGCTGCACCGTGCTGACCACCCAGGCCATTAGCTCGTCCCCCGCCTTTCGTGCCGGTCCGATGTTGATATCCAGGTAGTCCATACCGTTTCTTGTTTCGGCTTTAGCCAGTTCCTGGATAGGTTGGGGATTCCGGTCTTTCAGCGTGGGACCGATGGTCTTCGATATTATATTGATGTTTTCGCCGATAAGAATCACTGTTTTCCTCAAGGTTGCCATATTTTGAGGTAAGCCGGGATATGGGCGCCCTCCCTGGGGCCGATCAAGATTTCCCAGTCGGGTAATTCCTCTTCCAGACTGCCGCTTTCGGCGGCGGCATAGCCGGGGATTATAAGTTTATGGTGCTTCACTTTATCTTTGATGCCGCAATTCCTGACGAAAGGAGCAATGGTATCGGCGACGAACTTACCGGCTGCCCAGGCAGTCATGACCGAAAGCCCTTCCGTGTTCATGATTAGTAGATAACTTGGTACCCGGCTGGCTTCTATCTCGCCGGAAACCAGGAAGTAGGTAAGAGAAAAGTTGGTGGTAATCAGTACCGGCGAATTTTCGTCAGGCCCACCGATTTCGTAGATTCCCGGGGTAGTAGCCAGCGGCCTTTGCGGGTCGGTAAAGATATTCATTCTGGCTACTAATAAAGGAAACAGGCTGTGTCCCTGGAAGTCAGAAAGGACGATAATGCCGGCGTATTTCGCTACAAAGATAGAGGCGATAACCGCTTCCTTCATGGGGTCATCGGTCATTTCGTAGGGGAAGACAATGGCGGGGAAGCCCAGAGAGGGATATTTCTTGGTCAGAGCCGCACTCCTTATCTGCACCTGAGACTCGAATGCTGCCCTCATAGTCCTGGGCCCGGGGTCAAGAACGATATCCTTGATGCCGGCCTGAGTCAATCTGGTGGTCAACTGGCTTAGCTCTTCCAGGTCAGAGGCTTTCACTGCTACCGGACATGAATTCGCTTTGGCTAATTCAATCATGGACTCCAGGTTGTCTCTGGTGGCGGCATAGAGTAGTGGCTTTCTCTCGGCGCAGGCCTGTAGCCCGGCGGCCATGATGTCAGGGTTGAAGCTCATCAGGATGATACCGGCGTCGCTGCCCTGCTTTACCTTTTTTACCACGGGCTGGAACTGGCGGGCATCACCGGAATCGGCCCTTATGGCGATTAGTTCGGGACGGAGGGTCGCGCCCACCCTCTGGTACTGGAGTCTGGACCTGGCGAGCCTAGCGTTGATCTCTGATTCCGACATAACATCGGTGATGAGTATAGCCAGGCCGGGTTGGGTCTCGAATCTTTTTTCGTGGCGGAACATAACCGTTTCACCACCGATTTTAATTACTTTATCGCCAGTACCGATCTTAATTAACCTGATTGGCGGAGCCGATGCCTCGGCCAGTTTTACGCGGGTCTCCTCCGAGATGTAGGGACAAGCGCTCAGGTCTGCTTTCCCCGCTGCCAGACTCATGGCGAAAGCGAGGCAAGTAGGTACGCCGCATTCTTTGCAGTTTGTTTTCGGTAGTGATTTGAATATCTCAATCCCGGTGAGTGGCACTGTGGGACTCCTTTCTTAGCCTAGCATGGCCTTCATGGCGAGAGCCGGGTGATTTTTTGCCTGGAGGAAGGGGAGAATATCTTCCTCGGTGACGCCAACCGTCTCGTCAGCAATCATGCCCGGGAGTTCCGGGATGCCCAGCTCCACAGCCCTGGCCTGGAGCCGGTCGGCGATTTCTTCTTTCAGCAGTTTGGGCATCCATACCATTCTCAATAGACCACCATCCCCGAGCAAGAACTTTCTCTGGCAGATATTGTATTTGCTGTGGCCGACGAATCCGGGAGTGCTCAGACCGCCGCCAATAGTGCCTGCCAGAGTAGTGAACCTCATCCCGCAGGGGGTATCTCCCGCATATTCTCGGTTCACGGTCATTATACCATTACACAGGGGCAATACCGCAGCGATACACTCGCAGCAGCCACAGGTAGTCATGGGGTCATTGATGATACTGTAGAAATTATAGTGGTCGACCTTCTGGCGTGAAGCCCGGTACAGGAATTCATTTACGCCCTTCCATTGCCCGAGATCGGCGTCGATTGTCTCCCCTTTCTCAATGGGCTGGTTCGGTCCGGTGGGATTGATCTCGTAAGCGGCCTTGCAGTCCATCCAGTTGTAAGAACCGCAGAGGCCGGTCCGTTCCGGGCTGATGACACAAACGTGGCTGGGGGCGAAAGACTGGCATAGAGTACATGAGTAGTAGATGTTACTGGTCTCGTCAGTCATGCCTTCGATGCGAGTATCCCGGGCCATATACACGGCACGAGCCTTGTCCACTATTTCCGTAACCTTATCTGAGGTGGTATAAAGTTTGACCTGTAGCTTGTCAAAGATCCGGCCGAAGTCCTGGTGTAACTTGGCATGGAGAAGCGCGCCAATATGGTAGAGCCGGAAGCCTTTCTCCGTGGCGCTGTGACTGATACGTAGCCAGGCAATATCCCGCTGCCCCTGATGCCATATCCCCTGAGCATAGTTGATGAGATGGTGTACCTGGCGTTCCAAAATAGGTTCGTAGTCTTCTTGCATCTTGCGCCCGGCCACTTCAACGACTATCGCCAGAGGTAATGTGGACTCCGGCGGCACGGCATCGATGTCCGGGCCGATCACTTCGATTTTGCCATCCTGAACCTCGTCCCTTTGCCGGGAAGTAACCCACTCAACCATCGGAGTCCGGCCACCGCCACATTCAAGGTACCACTCCCCCTTGCGGACCCTTTCGCCTTCAAAGGCGGCGCCGAAGGCTACCGGGATTGGCACTTCGGCTACATTGACCTTCAGTCCCCTTACTTCTATCGCCCTGGCGACTATCCTGTCGTGAGGCACATTAGCGACCACATGTTCATAAGTGCAGATACCGGTGGGTAGTATTTCCGGTACCGGCGTATCGGTAATAGTGGGGAACCCCCAATTCAGTGCCCCGATAGCGTTGGCACACCACTCATCAGTGACCTGGCCCAGGGCCAGCAGAAAAGCGAAAACTCGGTCTTTGTTATAGGCTAGAATTTTTCTGAAATTCCCGGGGTCGACGTTGCCGAAAGACATCGCTACTCTGGTGGCAAAACCGATGGCGAAAACAGCCGCGCTGATGTCCGGGCCAAAGGGGACGAGACGCGTTGGCCAGCCGACCTGTATTCCAGAGTTGACCAGTTGTTCGGAGAATGTCTGGTCGTTATGCTCAGCACACATGAAAGCGTACAGGTTTGCTTTTTGTAGTTCGCGGGCAATGTTGACTGCTATCTCATTCGAAGGCGCGGCGCCGCAAATAGCGGCAAAGCCGGGGGCGGTACCGTCAACCAGTTCGACGCCTCTCTTTCTCAGGATAATGTCGTCGGCGGCCCCCAACCATATCTTGTGGTCAGCGCCCTCTTCCTGATTGACATAAAGGTCTGGCTTCTCCAGGTATTTGATGGCTTCGATAATCTCTTCGGCGAATAAGGTAGCCATGCCAGCGTCCAGGGCGGGCGCCAGGTAGGGTAATGGGTGGTTCTCTCTCACCGGGGGTGGTAACAGCTCCCGGCACTGTTTCAGCACTGGCTCTATGTCTCTGAGCTTTTCGATTCTGGTACCCAGCATGCCATAAGTGATAGGCAGGTAGTAGGCAGTGTTGGGGAAACCCACCGGCTCATTACCGCCCCGGGTATCCATCGTCTGTTGCCACTTTCGTTCAGCTTGACGGATGATCTGGTGAGCTCCTCTGATGGCGGCAGCGGCTATTATTCGGGACATAGTGAATTATTCCTCTTACTCCGCCTGGTCATATCAAGTCCCGTCTCATCTTCATATCGTAGAGTATTCGGTCCCTGGCCTTATCGAT
>JAQTRN010000045.1 GCA_028711795.1 Dehalococcoidales bacterium
GTAATCGGGTAACCGGCCAGCGGGTCGCGCTGGACTGCAACATACTGCAGGGTAATCAGACCTTTGCGGACCAGGGCGTCAACCACAGCGCGCGTGCATTTTGCCTTTTCCCTGACTACCGCCCATGGTATCGTCCCGGCTGGTCCGGTTAGCATTTCCAGGACGACCGCCTGTTTATTGCCATGTTTCCGATGAAGGTCGGCGGCTATTTTCCCGGCTTCGGCAGGGGTGATGCCCAGGCTGAGGTAGGGCTCTCTTTTCGGAGCGACTTTAACCGGCTCCGGTTCGTAGTCTCTGGTCAAGAGGCCGCGGTTGACCAATTGCGTGACGAGGGCTTGCGCTTTCCGCTTACCCAGCCTCCTCTCCAGGTCTTTGAGGCTGGTCCGCCCCTGGTCTCGTATCTGGTCGAGGACCTGTCTTGATTCGGCGGATAGAGAAGACAGGTCAGCGCTACCGGCACTGGATGAGGATGATATGAAAGTGAGCGTCTGGCGCTCAAACCCGGGTGGCAGCATCAGGGCAACCGCTTCGAAAAGGGGGGATAGATAACGATTGCTAAGCCAAAGCGCCAGTGATACCCGTGCCGGGCTTAACAGGGGGTGGGCTTCAATAACTCCACCTATGTCTTTGGTCTCTTCTACTGAAGGGAAGGGGCTCAGCTTAATGACGATTCCCTGCAGTGTCTTGCTACCGAAGGGGACCCAGACTGCCTGCCCGACTTCAATATCCAGGTTAGCAGGAATGGCATAGCTGAATGTCTGGCGCTGGGCGATTGGTGAGTTAACACTAACCTCAGCATACCTCATTTACCACTCCAGCGAGGTAGCCCGGCCTATTCTTCAGCCGCTTCCTTTTCTTTCTCTCTTCTTTCCTTAAGGCGGGACGCCCGGACGCTTAACCCGCGCAGGTAGTACAAGCTGGCACGCCGTACCTTACCCCGTCGCACCAGTTCCACTTTTTCTACTAGTGGTGAATGTAGAGGGAAGGTCCGTTCAATGCCGATTCCATAAGCAACCCGCCGCACTGTGAAGCTGGCACTGGCCTGTCCCTGTCTGACCTTGATGACGACTCCCTCGAAAACCTGAGTCCGTCCCTTTTCCCCTTCGATGATCCGGCTACTCACTCTGACCGTATCGCCCGGAGCCAGTTCCGGAATATTCGGATTGGCCTTAAGTTCAATTAATGACGAAACATCCATTCAACGTACTCCTATCTTAATGAGACCACCTATTATACTTCAAACTCAAGGATGGCGCTAGTGGTTGTTGCTCTCTTCTATTTCTTCTGCGGATGTTGTTGGTTCTAAAGGAGACTCCGGCAGTGGGTTTACGCCGGGGCTCAGGTTAGCTTTAGCCAGTAAGTCCGGCCGCCGCTCGCGAGTTCGAATTATGGCTTGCTCCCTTCGCCATCGGGCAATCTGCGCGTGGTTACCGGATAGCAGCACCTGGGGTACCAGCCAGCCGCGGTATACCTCGGGGCGGGTGTACTGGGGGTATTCGAGCAATCCGGAGACATGGGAATCATCCAGCGCTGAGGCCTCTGAGCCGAGGACTCCGGGCAACAGTCTCACGACGGCATCGATCACTACCATGGCGGCTAGCTCACCACCACTGAGAACATAATCGCCAATACTTATTTCGTCAGTCACCAGGTGCTGGCGGATGCGCTCATCGACTCCCTCGTAATGCCCGCAGATAAGGATGAGCCGTTCCTGCCGGGCGAACTCGGCGGCTAATTTCTGCGAGAACAGGCGGCCCTGGGGCGTCATCAGGATGACCGGTGGCCCGCCGCTTTCGGGATGAGGCCCCGGTCTTATGGATTCGACCGCTTCAAAAATTGGCTCTGGTTTGAGCACCATGCCGGCGCCGCCGCCATACGGATAATCATCGACGGTGCGGTGCTTATCATGGGTGTAGTCCCGGATGTTATACAGGTTAACGCTCACCAGTTTGTCCGCTACCGCCCGCTGAAAGATGCCGGTGTCAAAGACCCCCTGGAACATTTGGGGGAACAGCGTCAGGATGTCAATGCGCACTGGCCTGTCCCTTGGTGGTATCGGTATGTTCGGTGACCTCTCCCCGGAGGATTTCAACGGCATGGGGGATGGCTGGCATTACTATCTCCAGACATTCCCTGACGGCTTTAGGGCTACCTGGTAAATTGATAATCAGGCACTGGCCGCGTATGCCGGCAACCGCCCGGCTCAAGATCGCCAGTGGCGTGACGCTAAAGGTCTTAATTCTGATAATCTCGGTGATGCCGGGGACCTCTTTCTCCAGTATGGAGAGGGTAGCTTCCGGGGTGACATCGCGAAGGCCAAGCCCGGTACCTCCGGTGGTCAAGATTACATCCAGGCTACCGCTATCAGCCCACTCGGCGAGTCTAGCCGCAATGACCTTTCTCTCGTCAGGTACGATTTCGTACTTGACTACATTACCGGCGGTGGACAGACGGTCTCTAATTACCCGGCCGCTCTCATCATAGCGCTGCCCCTGTGACCCCTTGTCGCTGATCGTCAGTATACCCAGGTTGAACATTTGGCACTCTCCGGGAAAGATTTGGCAACCGGTACTATTTTACCATAGGCGGCCGAGACCGCAAATTTAGCCAATAAATTTACAAGAATTTTGTTAAAAAGTGCTTGACAAAAAGGGATACAGGTGTTGTAGAATGGGCGAAAGTGGTTGAAAGTGGTAGAAAAGGGGTAATAATGTTCTTCGGTGAATTCGATTACAAGATCGATGAGAAAGGCAGAGTTTCAGTCCCACCGAGGTTCAGACGTGAACTGGAAGAGGGAGTGGTGCTTACCACTGGCATCGAGAAATGCATTACCGTGTATCCACTCTCGGAATGGACCAAACTGGCAGCGGACCTGACTACCGGTGCGCTTTCTCCCAGCAAGTTAAGAAGGCTTAACCGGGCCATTTTCGCCACCGCATTTAATGTCAACCCTGATGGGCAGGGGCGGATAGCCATACCGGCGCCTTTAAGGCAATACGCCGGTATCGGCGATGAGGTTGTTGTGGTTGGGGCTAATAACTATCTGGAATTATGGGACAAGGCATCCTGGGAAGCCGAGAAAGCGATTAGTCAAGAGCAGACCTGGCAGATAATTGAAAGCTTAGAAAAACGTTAAGGAGTCCAGCTATGTCAGCCGCCGCTCATATCCCGGTCATGGTACAGGAAACGCTGGAGGCGTTGGCGGTCCAACCGGGAGGTCGTTATATAGATTGCACGCTGGGGACTGCAGGACATGCGGCGGCTATTCTGGAACGTAGCTCACCTGGCGGACAGTTGCTGGGCATTGATGCCGACCCGGAGGTCGTGAAGATAGCCCGGGCGCGGCTTACCGCCTACAATAACTCGATTCTACTGGTCAATGATAATTTCGCTAATCTGGAAGCGGTCTGCCTCAAGTACGACTTCTTTCCCGTTCACGGTATCTTGTTTGATCTGGGGGTATCTTCCATGCAGTTCAGTACCTATGGACGGGGTTTTAGTTTTCAGTATGATGCCCCTCTGGATATGCGTTTCAACCCCACTCAGGAAGTCACTGCGGCTGACATCGTAAACCGGTATTCGGAGGCCGAGTTGGCCCGCATTATCAAGACTTACGGGGAAGAAAGCCATAGCCGTCGGATCGCCCGTAAAATGGTACAATCACGCCCCATAGAGACCACCTTTGAACTGGCGCGGGTAATCGAGCAGGCCGTGGGTGGGAGATGGGGAAAGATCCATCCCGCTACCAGGACATTCCAGGCATTAAGGATAGTGGTCAATCACGAACTGGAGAACCTGGAAGCCGCTCTGAAACAGGCAGTCCATATGCTCGGGTTTGAGGGCCGGCTGGTGGTTATCAGTTACCACTCTCTCGAAGACCGTATCGTCAAGCGGTTTATGCAACAGGAATCAAAAGACTGTATCTGCCCTCCGGGATTGCCGCGCTGTGTCTGTGGGCATAAAGCCTCCCTCCGGCTGATAAATAAGAAGGTTATCACTCCTTCTCCGGAGGAGATCAAGATTAATCCGCGCGGCCGGAGCGCTAAATTAAGGGTTGCCGAGCGTATCACCATGTCCGAAGAGCTTGATAAGGCAGCGGAAGATCCCGGGTTTCTAGGACAGTTTCATGGCGCCTGGAGACGGCCGGTCTTATTGAGGAAGCTCCGGACAGTCCTTTCGTCATTCGCTATTAAATGAGAAGTAAGTTTGAGGGGGTCGTAATATGAGTGTTCCATTATCAACAGTACTACTGATAAGGAGGTGGTAGATGAGAAAGCACACTACTTTAACCTCTATAGACGTCGGGACCACCAAAGTGTGTACCATTATCGCCCAGGTCGATGAGGGTAATGGTATGCAGGTCATCGGCGTCGGGTTGGCTCCGAGTAAGGGCATGCATAAGGGACTGGTAGTCAACATTAATGATGCCAAAGAGTCAATCCGCGAGTCGGTGAGAAAAGCCGAACAGGCCAGCAACTACCGGGTGGAATCAGCTTATGTCGGCGTGACCGGCCGGCACGTTACCTCGATGAATAATCGCGGGGTAGTCTCGGTTACCCGTAACGATCGTCTGGTCCGTCATGATGACCTGAAAAGAGTACTGACCGCGGCCCAGAGTATCAGTATTCCCAAAGATAGAAAGCTACTGCATGTCATTCCTCGCAGTTATGCCGTTGATGGTCAGGAAGGTTTCAAAAACCCGGTAGGGATGCATGGTTTCCGGGTAGATGTTGAGACACATATCATCACCGCCGCGGTGGCTTCCGTTCAGAATCTGGCGAAGTGTATTCGCGGGATCGGCATTGATATTGATGATCTGGTTCTTGAGCCGCTGGCCAGTGCCGAAGCAGTCCTGACCGAAGATGAAAAGCAGGTGGGCGTCATACTGGCGGATATTGGGGGCGGTACTACCGATGTCGCCGTCTTCCGTGATGGGGCCATCTGGCACACTGCGATCCTTCCGGTAGCCGGCTATCAGCTTACCCGTGATATCGCCATCGGTCTGGGGCTATCGTTTGACGTCGCCGAGGAAATGAAAAAGAAATACGGCAGCGTGATGCCGGTGTACGAAGGGAAGGGCGAGGCGGCGCACCCGATATCGCTGAACGGACATGGCGTGTCCTATCAGGACCTGTGTGATATCCTCCATGCCAGAGTCGAAGAGATCCTCAGATTGATTATGCTGGAGATGCCTAGCTCAGAATTGAAGACTGTGGTACCGGCTGGGCTGGTACTGACCGGTGGTAGCTCTAATCTATCGGGCCTGGAGACGCTGGGATGCGATATACTACGTCTTCCGGTGAGAATAGGTAGCCCGATTAATATGGGCGGTATCTCCGAATCTCTGCGTGACCCTGCTTATGCCACCAGTGTTGGCCTGTTGAAGTGGGCCGCTAAACACCAGGAAGGGCAGGGACGGCGCAGTGGCGGTATCGGGGGTATCTGGCGTTTGGTCTCTCGTATCCGCAGTTTGTTCCGGTGGTAGAGATAATGAAAAAGTAAGATTTGATAAGGATAATTAATGGAAGGAGGAGATAATGGCTAAAACAAGTTTTATTCCTAACCCGGCTAAGATTAAGGTTATTGGTCTGGGTGGTGGTGGCTGTAATGCTATAACCTGCATGGTCAGGAAAGAGATCCGGGGTGTGGAGTTCATTGCTATGAACACCGATGCGCAAGCCCTGGCGATTACCGAGGCCCCGGTCCGCTTCCAGCTCGGGGAAAAGGCAACCAGGGGTCTAGGTGTTGGTGGCGACCACAATCTGGGACAGAAGGCCGCTGAGGAGAACCGCGACGAGCTCAAAGAGCTTGTTGCCGGGGCGGATATGGTGTTCATTACCGCCGGTATGGGTGGTGGCACCGGCACCGGGTCCGCTTCGGTGGTTGCTGAAATAGCCAAACAGAGCGGGGCGCTGACCATCGGCGTGGTTACCAAACCTTTTGGTTTTGAGGGCACCCATCGTCGCCGTGTTGCTGAGGAAGGAATCGCCCGACTTACCGGTAAGGTAGATACCCTGATTATCATCCCTAACGACCGGCTGTTGAACATCTGCGACCAGAAGACCAGTGTGAGCAGTGCCTTTGATATAGCTAACGATGTCCTGACGCATGGTGTTCAGGCGATCTCTGAGGTCATTACTGTCCCCGGACTGATCAACCTGGATTTTGCTGATGTCAAGGCGATAATGAAGGACGCTGGTCCTGCCTGGATGTCCATCGGTGTGGGCACCGGTAAGAACCGGGCGGTAGATGCGGCTAAAGACGCCCTATCCAGCCCGTTACTGGATGTGTCCGTCCAAGGCGCTAGGGGAGTCCTGTTCAACGCGGTGGGTGGTAATAACCTTACCCTGTACGAGGTCAACGAGGCTGCGGAGGTGATCAGACAGGCCATTGATCCCGAAGCTAACATCATCTTCGGCGTGGCCTTCGATCCCAATCTGCAGAATGATATGAGGATTACCCTGATCGCCACCGGCTTTGCCGCCTCACCGATACTGACCGAGGCGCAGCGTAGCGAGCAAGTTAAGGCGCTCAAGACCCTGAAGAACGAGGAAGAGCTGGACGTCCCCTCTTTCCTGCGTAGTCCACTCTTTACGCACCGGCATCAGATACAGGTACCCACCACCAAGACCGCCAAGAGCCCGGTGCAGACTCCGGTCAAGTAGTTTTCAGAATCAGATTCCGAGATAAAACTGGGTAGTGTACGGCAGGCTGTGAGAGTACAGACTCGCAGTCTGCCGTATTGTTTCAACTAAAGATTAACCTCACCATAGTCCAGTCTCATCAGGCTGGCCTTTTCTATTGGCTGTCCAGTAAATTGTTGTGCCATTGTGCTATGCTGCTCAGTCCGCCTTCTCACTTATTTATTTCAGTAAATGTTCTCCGGGCTGACCAGGTACATTGACCTCTAACCAGGACTATTTTCATGGGTCCGCCGTTGACTAATCGGCCATAATCTATCCTTGACAAAATACTACCTATTGTGGTAACGTGGCCGCATTATACTATATGATGTGTAGTAATCCCTATGAACTGTCCATACTGTAGTTATCATGATTCCCGGGTAATCGACTCCCGTGACGTCAATGACGGTACGCGCCGGCGGCGTCAGTGCTTGAGTTGTGGGTCGCGTTTCACCACTTACGAACGGCTGCAATCGGCTAACCTGTATGTCATTAAGAAGGACGGCCGACGGGAGGAGTTTAATCGGGTGAAGCTATTATCCGGAATTCGTAAGGCCTGTGAGAAACGCCCACTGCCGACCGGGACCGTTGATAAACTGGTCGATGATATCGAAGCTGAGCTCTATAATTTAGGTAAGACCGAGGTCCCCAGTACTGCCATTGGTGATATGGTTATGGACAGGCTTAAGGGTCTGGACTACA
>JAQTRN010000046.1 GCA_028711795.1 Dehalococcoidales bacterium
GCCGGTTTATCACCATAGATGTCAATGTTGAAGCGAGCGACCTCGACCCTACCGCCACGATACTACACAAAATCGCGGAACAGGGCGCTAAGACCAGAGAGGCCATTGTCCGGATCTATATCAGCCTGCCAGCGGAAGTGGCAGGCCATCTCCGAGATAACGATATTAAGAACGCGTTGAAAGAGACCTACTATTTCACTATTGCCAAAGACATTAAACGGCAAGCACGCTTTAGGCTGGGACAGTGGTCCACCCAGAAGATAACCCCTGTGGAAGCGCTAAAAGCCTATCTGGAATCGAAGAAGACGTCTCCCGAACGCACCAGGGTCCTCCTTGAATATGGTGAAAAGCTAATGCAGGAGCAAGAGACCAGGCAGTAGATTGACCGATGTTCTACGAATTTATAACAAACAAAGTATTAATAGCACCCGCCATCGCCTGGGCAATAGCCCAGGTAGCCAAGTTTATGGTAGCGCTAGCGCAGGAAAAAAGGATACACTTGCGTTATCTGGTCAGCAGTGGCGGGATGCCCAGCGCTCATTCCGCCACCGTCACGGCACTGGCCACCGCAGTCGCCCTGACTGACGGCGTCAGCTCGGTCAGCTTCGGTATCGCCACTGTTCTCGCCATCGTGGTCATGTACGATGCCGCTGGAGTCCGGCAATCGGTAAGCCGACAGTCGGCCGTGTTGGACCGCATCGTCGAAGAGCTTCGACTACGACGCCCACTGACCAAACTGGAGAGTTACGTCCGCGAGTTCGTGGGGCATACGCCGTTTCAAGTATTCGTCGGAGCGGCCATCGGTGTCATCATCGCTTGGCTCTGGTTCCTGATCGCCACTTAGACACAATCAAGCCTGAAATCGTGTTACACCGGGTTAGTATAAAAATTCACGGAGGTGATTGTATGACGCCACGAAAACCAGCCATGACAGAACCGCAAATTATCGAGATGCCAGCGCAAAAGATGGCGGTGGTCCGCGGGAAAGGTAGCCCTGACAAGGTATTTACCGAGTTAGTGCCGGCCCTCTACGGCTCAGTCTATACCCTGAAATTCGATCTCAAAAAGAAGGGACTGCCGACATTTAAAGTGCCCCCCATGCGTGCCCGATATCCAGACGCTCATCTCGTCCCCAAGGAGCAATGGACTCACATTATTGGCTTGCCGATCCCGGAAGACACGACTTCTCTACCCCAGAAGGTGGCGGGTGTTGAGGTCAAGATTGAGACCTGGCAGTATGGCACTGTCGCCCAAGTCCTCCACCTCGGACGCTACGATCAGGAACAGTCAAACATATTACGCCTGCAGCAATTCATTGCCGATAGCGGCTACGAGGTTGCCGGATCCCACGAAGAGGAGTACCTTACCCGTCCGGATGCCAAAACACCCAAAACACTTATCCGCTATCCGATCAGAAAAAGATAGCCAGGTCAGGCTATTATCACCTGCTATATTCCTGGACAGGATTAGAACACAGACTGAACAGCCTATTCGCTATCGATATCATCAGCCTGATTGATCCGGGCGAACATCTGGTCGGCGTGGAATGAACTCCGGACCAGGGGTGCCGACGCTACGCCTCTGAAGCCCATCGCCACGCCGATATCCTTGTACTCTTCGAATTCCTCCGGGGGAACGAACCTGACGATCGGATGGTGCTGCATCGATGGCCGCAGGTATTGCCCAATGGTGATAAAGTCGCAGTCAACAGCCCGCAGGTCGGTCATCACCTGGAGCACTTCTTCCCGCTTCTCACCTAAACCCAGCATCAATCCCGACTTGGTAATCAATTCGCCATCCAGAGATTTGACATTCCGTAAAAGCTGGACAGAGCGCTGATAGTCGGCCTGAGGACGGACCTCAGGATACAAACGGGGTACCGTTTCCACGTTGTGATTGAGAACCGATGGCTTACTGACCGTCACCAACTGTAAGGCTTCGAGGGAACCCTGAAAGTCAGGAATCAGGACTTCCAGACTGATATCGGGATCGTAGTTACGGGCCTCCGTCACGACGCGAGCAAATTGTTGCGCCCCGCCATCAGCCAGGTCATCCCTGGTCACTGACGTGACGACAACGTGCCGCAAGCCCAGCTTCTTGACAGCAGCAACAATATGTTCGGGTTCATCGGCATCAGGGGGCGCCGGCCGGCCGTGCTCCACCGCACAAAAAGTACAGTTCCGGGTGCAAATATCACCCAGTATCATGAATGTGGCCACTCCCCGGCCAAAACACTCGCCCTGATTGGGGCAATGGGCACTCTGGCAAACGGTATGGAGCTGCAAGCCATCCAGGAGCGTTGACATCCGGGCTAACGCTGTGGGATCAGGGGCATTTCTGCGGAACCAGCGGGGCTTGGCAGGGCCAGCCATTCATCCAACCTCCCTTCATGTTGCAGAGTACGTTGAAAGACCTGCTCAAAGTGGCTGAGCAGGTGGCCTTTTACCTCATCCACCGTTACTTCACGGCCCAGCAGCTTTGATATCGAAGTTACTGATGCACCAACGATGCCACAGGGCACGATGTAAGTGAAGTATTTCAGCTTTGTATTTACGTTTAAGGCAAAGCCATGCATACTGACTTCACGGCTGATCCGTACGCCCAAGGCACAGGCCTTCTGGTCTCCCACCCACACTCCCCTCCTCCCAACCACACGTCCGCCCTCGATGCCAAAATCGCCGAGTGTTCGGATAACCGTCTCCTCCAGATTCCAGACATACTGGTGGACGTTCAAATGGTTTTCGCGCAGATTCAAGATGGGGTAGCCCACCAATTGTCCAGGCCCGTGATAGGTAATGTCACCACCCCGGCTGGCACGAAAAACCGGTATGCCCTCCTGTACCAGCGTATCTCCGGAGACAATAATGTTCTCTTCCGTACCTGAGCGACCAATTGTGAAGACCGATGGATGTTGTAGTAAAAGCAGGGCATCCGTAATGGCGCCAGACTTCCTCAAGTCCAGCAGCTTCTCTTGAATGGTGAGGGCTTGCTGGTATTCAATCAGTCCCAGGTCGTAGACCTGACAATTTCTTCTCAAAGACTATCTCCCGCAAAACACATCCGGAATGGTGGAATACAGAATCATGTAAGGATATTTTACCAGTATTGGGCAGGTTGCGCCACTCCTGTACGTTGAACGTAAGCGCATAGCACCACCTCAGCCTGTACTGTTTTCTCAGCCAGCCCGATGTGCTTTACGCTATTCTATACGGACCACCAAGTAGATGGTTATACGCCCAGGCTTCCCGCAGGTAAGCCGAGGTACGGTACCAGCATATACGGGTTCTCAATAATCTGGTTCATTGTCGCCCGGAACTGTCCGCCGGCCAGACCATCGATCACCCGGTGGTCCATAGTTACGGCGTAGGGCATCATCCGGCGTACAACTACCTGGCCATTCTGCGCTACCGGGGTCTCTTTGATGCCCCTGGTTACCATAATGGCTACCTGAGGCTGATTGAGAACTGGCGTACTGAAGGTTTCGCCAGCTTTCTCATAGGTGCCCACATTGCTCAGCGTAAAGGTAACCTCAGCCATATCGGCAGCAGTCAACCGCCGGTTTCGCGCCTTCTCCACTACACTCGTCAGAGTCTGATTGATCTCAATCAACGTCTTCTTATCAGCATTATGTACCGCCGGTACCACCAGGGCGGTTATTTCCTTCAGCTCATAGGACACCGCTACCCCGATGTTGATATCTTCCCACACCCTTATCTCATCACCTACAATACTGGAATTCATCACGGGATGATGCTTCAGGGAATGGGCCAGCACCATGACCATCAGGTCGGTGTAGCTGATGCGGACTCCCAACTCCTTCTCGTGCGCCACCAGGGTCTCGCGGAGCTTGATCATCTCCGTCATGTCAAGCAGTCCACCCACCGTTATCTGGGCCGATTCCTGAAGGCTGCGCTGCATGTGCTCGGCGATGACCTTCCTCATCCCCGATAACGGAATGACCTTCTTGACCTTCCTCTCTTTGGCTTCTGGTTTTACTTCGGCCATGTTAATTCAAACCCTCCGTTTCTCTTAGCCCTAGGACTTAGCACTACTGATCTTGGCATACTCTTCCGGCGATGCCGCAATCTGCCCGATCAGCTGGCCAACGGGAGCTACTGTCCCTTCCGGAGCTACAATGTGTAAGATCCCGGCGGTAGTACTCTCCAGCTCGTAAGCCGTTTTGTCCGATTCGATGACCACTACTACCTGCCGTTCCTTGACCGTTTCTCCCTCTTTGGCCTGCCATTCCAGGACTGTACCTTCAGTCATTATCAGCCCCAACTTGGGCATCACTATTTCCTGCGACATCTTCGCTTCTGTACCTCCTTATTCAACTAGGTCAGACTATGCGTCTCACATGATCGATTTCACCGCGGCTACCACATTCGCCGCCTGCGGCAGACAGGCCATCCACATGGCTTTATTCTCCCGTGGTGGTGGCACGTTCAAAGCCCCTAGCCTCTTGACCGGCGCCTTGAGGTACTTGAAGCCCTTATCCGCCACCCGGGCGATGATATCACCGGCCGGCCCTCCCCGTACCTGCGCCTCATGCACCACCACCAGACGCCCGGTCTTCTTCACCGAATTGAGAATGGTCTCCTCATCGAGTGGAACCAGAGTCCGGGGGTCCACCACCTCGGCGCTAATACCCTCTTTACTTAATGCTTCCGCGGCCGCCAGGCAGGTGTGCAGCATCAAGGACCAGGCGACAATGGTGACGTCTTTTCCCTGTCTTTTAACATCCGCCTTGCCAATGGGGACCAGATATTCTTCTTCCGGCACCATGCCCTCGGTGGTGTACAGGCCCATATGGTCAATGAAAACAACCGGATCGTCGTCCCGAATAGCCGACTTCATCAAACCCTTAGCATCGTAGGGCGTCGATGGTAGCACCACTTTCAAGCCGGGTGAATGCATACAAAAGCCCTCGATGCAGGTAGAGTGGTCTACGCCGGCCCCCGGCATCTGCGGTGCCCGGATCACTATCGGTAGCGGATCAATACTCCCATGTCGCTGTCGCCAGCCACCAACTTTCAGGAAAAGACCATCACCCGGAATCAAGGCCAGGGTAGAAAACATGACTTCCCCAACCGGCCTCAGTCCGGCCATCGCCGCGCCGACGGTCATTTCGACAATAGCTATTTCCGCCAGAGGAGTATTCCTGACTCTTTCCCCACCAAATTCCTGGAAGAGACCGAATGTGGGTCCCGGCATAACCCGGGTCTGGATGTCCTCCCCCCATATCACCACATTGGGATCCCGCCTCATTTCTTCCTTATAAGCCTGATTGATAGCATCTCGATAAATTATCTTTTTATCAGCCATAGGTAAATTCCTCCTGGTTTCTCATTTAAATGCACACTAACATCCACAAGCTAGTCAAAGGCGGTCCGCGCCAGGTCTTCCACCGGTGGTACCGGCAGTGAGCGCCCGTATTTCACCGCTTCTTCAAGCTCAGCCAGTACCTCAGCTTCAATTCGACCGGCCAGTTCTTCCGTAAGCACCCCCCGGTCAATCAGGAGTTTTTGATATCTCGGTATTGGATCTAACTTCCGCCATTCTTCAGCCTCACCCTTAGGGCGATAAGTCTGGCTGTCACCAAAGCTGTGTCCGTAGATACGATAGGTGTTGGCCGATATCAGACTGGGCCCCTTACCCTCCCGTGCCATCTTTATGGCCCGGTCGCAAACCTCGTAGAATGCCAGGACGTCATTGCCATCAACTTCATAGCCCGGCATCCCGTAGCCGAGTGCCCGGTCAGACAGCCTGGTATTAGCTGTTTGCTGGCTAACCGGTGTGGAAACAGCATACCGATTGTTAATTATGATATAGACTATGGGTAGCTTCCAGACGCCGGCTACCAACATTGCCTCGTGTATCGGGCCCCGGCTGGATGACCCATCGCCGAAAATACAGACAGTCACTCCTCCAGTCTTTTTAATCTGCTGGGCCAGGGCCGCGCCGGTATAAATCGGGACATCCTCCCCTAATGAACCACTCTTACCCAACAGCCCATATTCCGGAGCGTAATCTTTGAACTCCAGGCTCTTTCGGGGACCGACCTTCCGGAACATCTCACCTGCCACTACTTCCTTCAGCGGGACACCTTTGGCGTGCTGGCAATAACCAAAGCGATGATGCAGTTTAATAAAATCTTTCTTGCCGAGCAGTAATGAAGCGACCACCGGTGCTACTTCCTGATAAGCTCCTGAGTGAATATATGGTCCGAATGGCTCCTTTGAATACTCCGCGATGAGCCTCTCATCCAACCGCCGCGCTGTCACCAGTTGTCGGTAGACTTCCAGCAGTTTTTCTTTGGGGACTTCCATGCACTACCTCCTTTTGAAGTTGGCAATAATTATAACATACCAGATAGTTACCACTAGGAGACCATTAGAAAAAGGCGGCAGACCCGCCTTTTTCCCTACAAATCAGCGCCCTCCAGCAGACTCCCCCACCGGAGGGCGCTATATCTCTCAATTTGAGATAGCTGTTAACCGGAATACTGCCGGCATGACATGTCGTTAAAAACAATACAACCTACTACAAACCGAAAGGTAAGCCTTACCTCCAGCACCACAGCTGGGCAACTAAAGGCTGACTACTCTTCTACCCGATCTACCCGAAGGATCGGTCACTTCTTGAGAGATTTCAGGCTCTCGGCAGTTTCAACCTGTGACTTTACTTTGGCGTATTCCTGATCGTTCTCCGCCAGTATGGCAATAAGATGTCCAACCGGGATAGTCACCTCGACGGGACTGATGATGTGCAGGATTCCCGCCTGCTCCGATTCCATTTCAAAGCTGGCCTTCTCCGTCTCCAGGACTACTAGCACCTGGCGAGGCTTGACCTTCTCCCCTTCTTTGGCCACCCACTCAAGAAGCTGGGTTTCCTCCATGGTGTCACTGAGTTGTGGTACTCTCACTTCGTACACTGTACTATCTCCTAATTCAATCGAGTTTCGCAAGTTGTGCCCCCTCTGGAACACAGAGGGGGCACACAGATACTTATACTATTTCTTTCACAGCCGCGACGATATCTTTAGCCTGAGGTATTAATGACGGTTCAACGAACTGACTGCGAAGAAGCGCCACATTCTTGGCGGCCACCCGTTTTATCGGGGCTTTCATAGCCTTCATAAGTTCCGGGGCAGCTTCCATTAAACGGAAGGCGATCTCCCCGGCCACTCCGCCGCGCTTCATAGCTTCATGGGCAATCACCAGGCGACCGGTCTTTTTGACCGATTTGACTATCGCGTCCACATCCAGCGGGACCAGAGAACGCAAGTCAACCACCTCGGCGCTAATGCCTTCT
>JAQTRN010000047.1 GCA_028711795.1 Dehalococcoidales bacterium
GGAATGAGGTCGTCCGGGCCATTAAACAGGCCGAAAAGGACCGCATCATCCTGAAATACAAGACGGTCATCAACTGGGACAAGGTTGAGGACGAGCATGTTTGGGCGATAATCGGCGTCCGGGTAACGCCGCAGAAAGACGCCGGCTTTGATGCCATCGCCGAGGCTATCTACCGCTTCCCCCAGACCCGCACCGTCTACCTGGTCTCCGGGACCCTGGACCTGGTGGTCATGGTGGTATGTAAGTCCTCACACGAGGTCGCCGAGTTTGTCTCGCAGAAGCTCGCTCCGATTGATGGGGTACTGGAAACGGTCACCCAGTTCCTGCTCAAGCGTTACAAGGAAGACGGCGAAATTGCCGAAGGGAAAGAGACAGTAAAGCGGCAACAGGTAATACTCTAGCCCAGCCGTTCAATATACCGGGATCAGGAGTTGTTATGTCAACCAAAGTCAAGAATCGGGAAAAGGTACATCCCAGCCCTACCTCACAACTGGTTAACCGGCTGGCTCCTTCCGGGATACGGAAGTTCTTCGACCTGCTGGCCTCCATGGAAGGCGTCATATCACTGGGCATCGGCGAACCCGACTTTGTCACCCCGTGGCCGATCCGCGAGGCCGCCATTGACTCGCTGAAAAAGGGCTACACCATGTACACCTCCAACGCCGGTATGCCGGAGCTGCGGCAGGAGCTTTCCCGTTATCTGAGACATAACTACCAACTGGAATACGACCCGGCTACCATGCTGCTGATGACGGTGGGTGTGAGTGAGGCGCTGGACCTGACGATGCGGGCGATTCTCGACCCGGGCGATGAGGTGATTATCCCCGACCCCAGCTTCGTCGCCTATAGCGCCTGCGTTCACATGGCCGGCGGCACGCCGGTGATGGTACCGACCAGCATCGAGAACAATTTTGAGATCGCCGCCGCGGATATTGAGTCGCGGGTCACCGATAAGACCAAGGCCATCCTGCTCGGCTATCCGGCCAACCCTACCGGGGCCGTCATGAGCCGCGAAAAGCTGTCCCGGATTGCCGAGGTCGCCCGGCGCTACCAGCTCCTGGTCATCTCCGATGAGATCTACGCCAAATTGGTCTACGGTGTCGAGCATACCTGCTTGGCCACCCTACCCAACATTAAAGAGAGCACCATCCTGCTGAGCGGTTTCTCCAAGGCCTACGCCATGACCGGCTGGCGTATCGGTTACGCCGCGGCGTCGGCGGAGATTATCGCCGCCATGACTAAAATCCACCAGTACACTATCATGAGCGCCCCGACCATGGCGCAGGTAGCGGCTATCGAGGCGCTGAAATCAGGTGAGCCCAGCAGCGCTGAAATGGTAGAGGAATACAACCGCCGTCGTCTAGTTATCGTCAAAGGGCTGTGCGATATCGGCCTGTCCTGTTTCGAACCCAAAGGCGCGTTCTACGCCTTCCCCTCAATCAAAGTGACTGGTATGACCTCCGAGGAGTTCTCGGAGAAGCTGCTGGTTGAAGAGAAGGTGGCCGTTGTTCCCGGCTCGGCCTTCGGTAAGGCGGGAGAAGGCTACGTCCGCTGCTGCTATGCCACGTCGCTGAATGATATCGAAGAAGCACTCGCCCGGATGAAACGCTTCGTGGATAAGCACCGGAGCCGGAGCGATTAACCGTCTCACCCCACCACAAGGTCAATAGTACTTCTGTTTGTGTTACTTTCAGCCTTCCGGCCGGTCAAAGAGTACTAACGACTTCTTGACAATATCCGCCACCTCAATTATCCTCACTAGAAGTAATTGATATTAGCCAATCTATCCGGTAGTCCGTGCTCAGAAGATTGATTGGCGTTAATTTAAGGGAGGAACAGACATGACCACAAAAATAAAGATTGTCCTGATTGTCGTCGCCGTTGTTCTCCTGGCCGGAGTAATCACCAACGGCTACCTGAACTGGCAGGACAATAAGAGGTTCGAGCAGACTCAGGCCGACTTCGCCGCCCTGAGAAGTGATATCGCCCAACTGACGGCCAACCTGAACACACTGGAAGGGGACATCTCCCAGGTAGCGGCTAACCTGGAAGATAACGTCTCCCAGATAACCAGCAGCCTGGCTGCACTGGAGGGAGATATTTTCGGCGTGGCTAACGACCTGAAGGCCCACGATAACGCCTTGATAGCTGCCATACCCAAGATAGAACCGTCGGTGGTCCGGGTTGATGTAAGTGACGCTGGTTTCATCCGGTCGGGGTCGGGCATCATCGTCAGCAATACCGGATACGTAATCACCACCCAGCAGGTCGTTGATGTCGGTGCGCCCATCCAGATTACACTGATGAACGGCGACAAGTATTACGCTCTGGTAGTTAACAGCAACCGGAGCCGGGACCTGGCCATATTGAAGATGAACACCAGCCGTACCGATTTACCTGTAGCGGCACTGGGATCGTCAAACAGCGTTAAAGTCGGCGAAGAGATAATTGCCGCTGGCTTTCCGCTGGGAATACAGTTCCCCGGCCAGGCGACGTTTACCCGGGGCATAATTTCCGGAGTACGAGCCATTAATGGACAAAACTATATCCAGGCTGATGCCAGCTTGAACCCGGGCAGCAGCGGTAGCTGTCTGGCCGACCTGGATGGGAAAATCATCGGGATTACCACGACGAATGTTATCTCGTCATCACTACAGACCGAAGGCCTGGGATTCGCTATCCCGGTTGATGAGGTCAAGACATTTATTCAAAGCTCAATCGGGCAATAAACGGCTGAATTCCAATGGGCGGCGATTACAGTATCCCGCCGCCCAGAGTCAGACGGAACAGACCTAACAGAACAGCGGCGCTGCACAGAATTATCCCCGTAATACCAGCGCCGCGCTGTTTTCTGCTGGCCGTCCCGAGCACACTCAGGATAAGCCCGATGACCGCCACCGGGATATTCAACCAGTTCATCCAGCCCAGGAACGGTATCAGGGCTATCAGCATTCCCATGAAGCTACAGATCCCCAGTATCAAGCCGGCAATACTCATCGGCGTGATTCCCCCTCAGTAAATTAGCCCTATATTAGCCCCATCTTCTGCTTCACTTCCTGAAGTGTCTCGCGGGCGATGACGGCGGCCCGCCGCGCACCATCGGCCAGAATATCTTTCACCCGCTGGGGGTCGGTGCTTAAAGCAGCGCGCCGCTCGCGGGCCGGTCGCAGAGTGGCATTGATCCGCTGCGCCAGCAACTTTTTACAGTCGACACAACCAATTTGGGCCAGGCGGCACTGCGCCGCTATTTCATCCGGTTTCACCGGACTGAAATATTCCAAGAGATGGTACACGTTACATATCTCGGGATGCCCGGTATCAGTACGATAGCGACGGGCCGGGTCGGTGACCGCGGTCATCACCCGGGCGGTGGTCTCTTCCTCAGACAGGGCAATTTCGATATCGTTGCCCAACTGTTTGCTCATCTTCTCTTTGCCATCCAGCCCAACCACCAGCGGGAATTCGGTTAGTTTGGCTGCCGGCTCCGGGAAAGTGTCACCGAACAGGATATTGAAACGGCGCGCGATCTCCCGGGCCAGTTCCAGATGGGGTAACTGGTCCTCCCCAACCGGTACTACCTCGGCCTTATAGAGCACGATATCAGACGTCATCAGCACCGGATAGCCCACCAGCCCATAATTCACATTCTGGGGTTGCAGCCGCGCTTTTTCCTTAAAGGTAGGCACCCGCAGCAGCCAGCCTAGAGGAGTGACCATACTTAGCAGGGTGTGTAGCTGCATTACCTCGGGCACATGCGACTGGACAAAGAGAATGCTCTTTGCCGGATCGATGCCGACTCCCAGCAGGTCAAGCGCCATCTCATGGATGTTACGCTGCAGTCCGCTGGTATCCTCCAGGGTTGTCAGAGCGTGAATATCAACAATACAGTAAATACACTGATACTCGTTCTGGAGCTTCACCCAATTCTGCAGGGCGCCCAGGTAATTGCCAATATGAGACCTGCCAGTGGGGCGGACCCCAGAAAAAACACGCTTCATCACAGCCTCCTCAAAAACCGCGAACATACCGTCACATTTTCTCCGGCGTTGTCATACCCATGAGACGCAGTGTTTTCGCCAGGACCAGCTTGGTGGCCGCCACCAGTTTCAGACGGGCCTTGGTTAAGGCGATATCATCCTGGGAAACAACGCGGCATTGCTTGTAGAAACTATGGAACACCGTCGCCAGGTCTTGAGCATAGTAAGGCAGATGATGGGGCTCCAGACTACGGGCGACTACCTCGATAATCTCCGGTAAGAGTAGCATTTTGCGTATCAGGATCAACTCGGGCTCAGTAGTCAAGCGGGAGACATCCCCATCACCATAGTCGATTCCATTCTCAGCGGCCAACCGCAGGATACTGGCAACGCGGGTGTGGGCATATTGCACATAGTAAACGGGGTTATCCATCGATTGCTTTTTGGCCAGCTCCAGGTCAAAGTCCATCTGGCTATCGGCGGAACGGGACAGGAAGAAGAAGCGGCAAGCATCAGCACCGACCTCCTCCACCACCTCGCGGAGAGTGATAATATCGCCGCTGCGCTTGGAAATACGCACCAGTTCTTTACCGCGGTGGAGGGTAACCATCTGCGAAATAATTACTTTGAACCTATCGGGGTTAATGCCCAGAGCGCCAATGACCGCTTTCATGCGGGACACGTGGCCCTGGTGGTCAGCCCCCCAGATATCAATCACTTCATCGAATTGGCGCTCGATGAACTTATTGTAGTGATAGGCAATATCAGTGCCAAAATAGGTCGGCGAGCCGTCACTCCGCACCACCACGTTATCCTTGTCCTCACCGAGAGCGGTGGAGACGAACCAGGTAGCGTTTTCCTTCTCCGCAAGATGGCCGGCCTGCCGCAACAGGGACATCACCGTCTGGTACTGGCCATTGTCAAAAAGGCTCTGCTCGCTGAACCAGACATCGAAGGTCACCCCGATTAGCTCGAGGTCATCCTTAATCAACCGTCTCATCTTCTGCAGGCCAATCTGTCCAAGCTGTGACACGGCCTCGGCTTCCGGCAGATGGAGAAATTTGTCGCCGGTTTCGGCGATGATCTCTTTAGCCAGGTCGACCATATAGCTGCCGACGTAACCATCCACCGGCACCTCCGCATCAATGCCAAAGCATTGCTGGTAGCGGGCAAAGAGAGAGCGGTAGAAGGTCTTGACCTGGTTGCCGGCGTCGTTAATATAGTATTCTTTTTGCACTTCGCAACCGGCGGCGCTCAGAGCGCCGACCAGCGTACTGCCGATGACCGCCCCACGGCCATGTCCGACGTGCAACGGGCCGGTGGGATTGACACTGACAAATTCTATCTGCACGCTTCTATTCTGACCGAAGTCAAGATTACCATAAGCATCACCCGCCGCCAGGACTGATTCCACCTGTTTGGCTAACCAGTCGTCCTTAAGCACAAAATTGATAAAGCCAGGCGGCGCCACGCTAACACGGTCAAGCTCCTCGGTCGGAGCGATGAGGCCGACTATCTCATTAGCTACTTTAATTGGATTAAGGCCGGCTGCCCGGGCCACTTTTAGGGGGAAGCTTGAAGCATAATCGCCGTGCTGCGCATTTTGCGGGCGCTCAATGGAAATATCAGACGGGATGACCGGCGGCAATTTACCCAATCGCTGCGCCTCGGCAACCGCCTGTGTCAAAATCTCCAGAAGTCGTTGTCGGAGCATCATCAGTCCGATACCTGCCTGTCCAATTATCGAATGTAAACTATACCATGAATTGGCAGCTCACTCAAATAGGCCGGGGTTAGTTTGGGGAACGTAACAACAAGTATGGGCTTGACACCTGCCTTAACACCTGATTATATGGTCTATAGAGACCTGTCACGCCGGAGCGAATAGACCAACCGAAGGAAAGAGAGGCTGCAATGAAGGGCGCTATTAAGATAGGACGGATAGCCGGCATTGAAATCAGCGTACACTACACCTGGATACTGGCCTTTTTGCTTTTCACCTGGCTCCTGGCCTCGGCATTTTTCCCACAGTCTTACCCGAACTGGAGCGCAGCCGCCTACTGGATCACCGGAGCGCTGGCCGCTCTCCTGCTCTTCATCTCGGTCTTAATTCACGAGATCGCCCATTCCCTGGTGGCGAAAGCGCGGGGCCTCCCGGTGAAGGGAATCACCCTCTTCATTTTCGGCGGGGTGAGCAACATCGAGAGCGAACCGGACAAACCCAAGGTCGAATTCGCTATGTCCATCGTCGGCCCACTTTCCAGTCTGGTCCTGGCCGGCATACTCTATGGAATATTTCTGTTAGTGCCCGCTCAAGACAGCCCACTGGGAGCGATACTAAGATACCTGGCCATAGCTAATGCTTGGCTGGCGGCCTTTAATATTTTACCCGGCTTCCCCCTCGATGGCGGCCGGGTGTTACGCTCTATAATCTGGGGGGCCACCGGTAACCTCGTTCGGGCAACCAACATCGCAACCACGGTAGGCCAGGTCTTCGCCTGGCTGTTTATTGGCTTCGGCGTTTTTCAGTTACTGGCTGGTAATTTTCTGGGAGGTCTATGGATCGCTATTATCGGCTGGTTCCAATGGCGCCGCTGAGGCCAGCCGCCGGGAAATAATTACGCAGAACCAGTTGAGCGGGGTACCAGTAAAAGAAATCATGGACAGCCACCCGGAGACTATCAGCCCGGACACATCGGTCGCGGACCTGGTGCACAACGTTTTCGTACAACACCGCCGCCGGGCGGCGCCGGTCACTCAGGGAGAGCGCCTGCTGGGGATCGTGACTCTCACCGACGTCAAGGAATTACCGCAGCAGAAATGGGCCCAGACAACGGTGGATAAGATCATGACCCGCGAGCCGCTATATAGTGTTGATACCAGTGACGACCTGAATTCAGCATTGAAACTACTGGCCAAGCATGACCTTAACCAGGTCGTCGTAGTCCACGAGGGACAACTGGTAGGACTGCTTAACCGCGCTGACATCATCCGTTACCTGCAGGTCAACCAGGAGTTAAGCCTGGGCACCAGCAAACGGCCTTCGTAAAACCGGACAATCGTTCAAAGGCGGAATGGGCCGCTAGCTCCATTCTCCGCCTTCGGCGGGCCAGGTACGGACCAGTTCTTTAACCAGGGACCGATGTTCGGGGGCCTTCAGGTCAGGATCATTTTCAAATAGTCTTATAGCTTCACTACGGGCTGTCTCCAGCAGGGCTATGTCTGAGAGCCGCGCCATACGCAACTCCGGCAAGCCACTCTGCCGGGTGCCGAAGAACTCCCCCGGGCCGCGTAGCTTAAGGTCTGCCTCCGCCA
>JAQTRN010000048.1 GCA_028711795.1 Dehalococcoidales bacterium
AAACCGGCCTCTACCATCAGCCGCATCAGTTCCTCGTCGTCGGCGAGGTTGATAGAAGCCTCGGTAAACAGAGTGAAGGGGCGTCTTCTGGCTTTCATCCACTCTATTATTGCGGGGAGGATTTCCGTCTTCAGCTTCTTTTTGTTGCCGATGAAATTGTCATCGACGATAAAGACGCTGTTACGCCACCCCCGGGTGTATATGGCATCCAGTTCGGCCAGTAACTGGTCTTTACTCTTGGTGCGGGGCTTATGCCCGTTCAGCAGGATGATATCGCAGAAATCACAATCGAAGGGACAGCCGCGGGAGTACTGGATATTCATGGCCGAATACTTCTTCATGTTGATCAGCGACCAGAGGGGGACCGGCGTCCGGTCGATTTCCGGTCGTTCCTCAGAGCCATAAAGGTGCTGTGGGTTCCCCCTTGCCAGGTCGGCCAGGAACAGCGGCAGCGTGACCTCGGCCTCTCCCAGGATGAAGTGGTCTACCCCCTCAAAATCCTCATGTCCGGTGGTAAAAAGAGGTCCGCCGGCGACCACACGGGTATTGAGCTTCCGGCACCGGGCGATAATCTCCCGGACTGATTCTTGCTGCACCGCCATGGCGCTGAGAAAGACATAGTCCGCCCATTTGATATCTCTATCGCTCAGGCTGGCGACATTCAGGTCAACGAGCTTTTTCTCCCAGCTAGCGGGTAACATGGCAGCCACTGTCAGTAGACCCAGCGGGGGGAAAGAAGCCTTCTTCGATATCATCCTGAGGGCATGCTTGAAACTCCAGAAAGTGTCCGGGTATTGCGGGTAAACCAGAAGAATCTTCAATTTGCGCTCCAGAAGTAACGGCTTATTTTGTCAATTATAACAGCATTACGGACATAAAGTAAGGGCGCTCTAGCATATCAAGCCAGATGGAGCCCCTGGTGCTTCTGTAATATTGTCTCGGCCAGACCGTCCAGTGCCTGAAAATCGGCTTCCCGCGGCAGCCCTTTGCTGATGACTGGCGGTAACACCTCCACCTTCAGGTTGGGAATCATGGCGGCGAGCTGTTCTACCGCTTTGCCTCCCCAGCTATAGGAACCGATTATCGAGGCGAACTTTAACTTGGGTCTCAGGGCATTGGCCAGGAAGGTGGCATAAGCTACGTTCGGGTGCGGCCCGGCCAGGACAGTGGGCGTGCCGATAACCACTGTAGCGGCGTCCACCAGCGCCATGGCCAGCTTGCCGATATCGGTCACCGCGAGGTCGAATTGTTTCACGGTGATACCGCGCTGCGTCAGGGCGGAAACGAAGTGGTCTACCATTTTGCGGGTACTGCCATGCATCGAGATATAGGGCAGTACCACGATATTGCCGGGCTCATCCAGCACCCAGCTACGGTATGCCTTCAGAATAAACTCAGGGTGGTTGTGCATCGGGCCGTGGCTGGGGGCGATGACATCAATGGCGTAGTCCTTTAGTCTTTCCAGGTGCTTTTCGATACTAACGCGGAACGGCATCATGATCTCGGCATAGTACCGCTTGGCGGATTCATAGACCTGCCCATCGTCACTGACATAGAGGTCGCTGGTGGCCAGGTGAGACCCGAACAGGTCGCAGGGAAATAGTATCCTGTCTTCCCGCAGGTAGGTCAGCATGGTCTCCGGCCAGTGGACCCAGGGGGCATGGATGAACTCCAGGGTCCGGCCACCCAGGGGGATGGTCGCCTTATCGTTGACGGTAACGAACCTTTCGGCGGGAATGGCCAGGAGGTCCATGAGCATCTCTTTGCCTTTGGGCGTGGTGACGGCTTTAGCCTGCGGGTAGCGGCTGAGGACCTGGGGTAGGGTGCCGGCATGGTCCTGTTCGGCGTGGTTAGCCACTACGTAGTCTATTTTCTCTAGCCCAAGATCATTCAGGTTGTCGATTAGAATCTGCTGTTTGGTCGGGTCTACGGTATCGATGAGGGCAGTCTGCTGGCTGCCTTGGATCAAATAGGCATTGTAGCTGGTACCATCGGGTAGAGGTATCAGCGAGTCGAACAGCCGCCGGTCCCAATCTATGGCGCCGACAGAGTAGATTCCCGGTCTGATTTCTCTAGGTTTCATCTCACTTCACCTGCACAAAATCGCTCTTGGGGGCCCCGCATAAGGGACAGACCCAGTCGTCGGGTATGGCTTCAAAGGGTGTCCCCGGCTTGACGCCATTATCGGGGTCGCCTTCAACCGGATCATAAACATAGCCGCAGACGGTGCATTCGTACTTTTCCATTCAGGTGTCGCCTCCTTTATGAATTACTGAGTTGTTCCGGTGGGGTCACATCACCTCTTTTTCGCTGGCCTCGATGGCGCGCTGCAACTCGACACTGAGCGCGGCCGGTAATCCCTCGATATCCACCCTTAAAAAACCCCGGACTATGGTCGCCGTAGCTTCCGACCGGCTTAGCCCCCGGGCCATTAGGTATTCCACTTCCTCTTCGGCGATCTTGCCGACAGCGGCTTCGTGTGACAGGTCGATGCCGGCCAGAGTCCCTTTAAGCTCGGGGATAGCGTGGATCATGCCTTTTTCCTGCAATATTAAACCGCGGCATTCCAGATGCCCCTTGACTTCTGGAGCGTTGCCTTCAATGTAGCCGCGGGAGACAATATCCCCACCCGTGGTGATGGCCCGGGCCACGATTTCCGTACGGGCGCCTTTAGCGTTGAGCAGAACCCGTGAGCCGACGTCCAGGGACGAGCCGGGCGTAGCGACCAGGACGCTGTTATACCGGACGACTGAGTTTTCGCCGACGCACCTGGCGGTGGGGTACATTTGCAGCGTGCGCACCGGCTTCATCAACACGTAGTTGCTGAGGAACAGTCCATTTTCGGCAACAATAGCGCCGGTGCGGGGACGGACGGCGGTCTCCGGGTTCCAGCTATGGATCATAGTAAAAGTGACCCTGGCGCCGCGCTTGATGTAGAACTCAGAGACTCCCATGTGCAGCCCGGGTTCCTGTCCCAGCGAGGTGGTACATCCGGTAATGATATGCAGTTCGGAGTCCTCTTCGGCAATGATTATATTGTGCACCTTCTGCGCCAAACGTTCTTTCGATAGATAGAGACAGGCCTGGACAGGGAGGACGGTCTTCTGGCCGGCCAGGGCCCGGATGAAGTAGCCGTCATATTGGCTCAGCTCCACGTTAGCGGTGAACTTATCGGCATCCACGGCCACGGCCTGCCACCAGTAGTCCTGCAGCCAGTCGTATTTTTCCAGAGCCTGGCTGACGGCCATGACTTCGACGCCTTCCTGCCGGCTGGAGCTGTGTATGGGGGCATTGTCCATCTGAATATATGTCCCGGACCGCTGGCGCATATCGTCCAGGATGATGCCCGCCGACAGCATATGCTTTTTGGTCTTGACCGGGAGTTGTGATGGGTCGGGCTGGTAAGGCTTCTTCTCGGCGGTGTCGAGATAGGTATCAAGGTCGATGTCCTCACCCAGGGCGGCCGGTTTCTTGATGGCGGCCCTGGCCTTCTCTTTATATGTCCGGGAGGATTTCACTTTACTCATATAGTAGCTCTCAAAGCCTTTCTTTCGTATTACGAGTCTTATACCGTCTGGCGGTGTAACAGGCACTCGATGCACTCCTGGTAGCCCTTCTCTTTAATCGTCGCTAGCATTTCGCGGGGCTCCCCCTGACAGCCAATACAGCCGTCCATCATGACGTAGCCGGTCTTGGCGTTAACATAGTCCAGGATGTGGCCGGTATGCGTGATGATCAGGCCCATGCACTTGCGGGAGCGTGCCGGGCAGTCCTTCTCCAGCAATTCGTCGATCAGTTTCCCGATGAGGGCGATGTTCTCCAGGTCGACTCCCGATTCCGGCTCGTCCAGCAAAGTCAGTTCCGGCTTCTGGGCGAGCAACTGCATCAGTTCGGAGCGCTTGATCTCACCGCCGGAAAAGCCATAGTTGATATCCCGGTCGAGGAATTCGAGCAGGTTGGTCTTCTCGGCCAGATTCTGGATAGTGGCGCCGTTACCCCGGGCTTGTAAAGCCGCGCCGACCATGTCCCGTGTCTTGACGCCGCGCACCACCGGCGGGCGCTGGAAGGACATCCCGATACCCAGGCGGGCCCTTTCGTCCAGGGGTAGGCCGGTGATATCCCGGCCATCGAAGATAATGTTGCCGCCGGTAATCCGGTACTTGGGGAAGCCCATGATGGCCATCAGCAGGGTGGTCTTGCCGCTGCCATTGGGTCCAAACAGCACATGGGTCTCACCGGTACCGATGCTCAAACTGACATTGTGCAGGATCTCTTTATCTTCAACGGCTACCGTCAGTTGTTTAATTTCCAGCATCGCTCATTCCCTCCGTGTTTTCCTAGCCGCCGTCCAGAGACGGGTGCTCCTGTTTCACAAACCAGGCCGCCGGGTCCTTCAGGTACTCGTAGTAACTGAGCAGTACCAGGTGGTGCTGCCTCTCCTCGCCCGCCAGTGCCTGGTAGAAATCTTTCTCCGCGTTGTAAGTCGCCATGCCATGCTGTCTTTCGTAGAAATCGAGCGTCTTATTCTCCATGTCCATGGCTATCTTGACGTTGTCCAGTTCGGCGGCCGGGACCTTGACTTTGGTGCCCCTCTCCCTGGCGGCTTTGGTCAGGATGGTCTTCAAGTGGCGGCCACGGTCCGGTTGAAAGTCCGTCTTCGGCCAGTTACGTTTCTGACTGATGACATCGTGTATCTCCTCGAATTTCTGGCGGTGGACGTCTTCTTCCGCCGCCAGCGACTGGAAGAGCTGTTTCCCCAGGGGATTAGGGCTGCTGCGGCTCGCCTTCTGATAATAGCTTTTGCCATCGATTTCCATGCGGATGGCTATTTTCAATACCTCCAGGGTGCTGTTTTGTTCGGTTGTCATCTTTATCCTCCCACAGATTACTGGCTATTATAGCAGTTTATTTCCCGTATTATGGCGTGGCCGTTATCGGGTAATGGTCAGCAGCAGGTGGTATTCGTCCGGCAGTATCTCCTTGCCCGCTTCGGGATAGGGTTCCACGCGGAAAGCTAACCGGTAGTTCTGGAAGGTCTGAGTGTTGGGTTGCCCGGTGAGCCCCGGCTGCATCAGCAACAGGCTGGTCGGGGAGTAATCAGAGATAATCCGCACCAGGCAACTGACCCGCCCCTGCCAGATACAGACGACGCCCCGGGCACAGCGGCTGTCCTCGACCAATTCCTGGAATTCGATTTTCAACCGCTCGCCGGTGATGGCGGCCGTTTGTCCGATGGAGAGGGAGAATTCCTGTCCCAGCGGCGCCTGGACCTGGCCGGTGGTATCGGTGCAACCGGGCAGCGCCAGCGCTATGGCTGCCAGTAAAGCCAGGAGATAAAGACCACGTCTTAACATAACACGCCTCCCTGAGGTCATCCTGCCTCTTATTCTACCAGCCGTCCGGCGGTTGGGGAAGATGGGGAACTGCAACCAGTGGCTTTACCCGCTGAGCCGATTATCGTATTCCCTTTATCAATGTCCATACCAAGCCCTACTTTTTCCCGGCGTTGTCAGTTACTATATGTCTACTTGCCGGACGGAAACAGGATAAAAGCCACAAATCAGTTCTTATACTAGAGTAATCCGGTGGTGCTGGCTATCCGTAGGACTACGTAATTAGCGGTACCAAGATGCGTAATTTCAGAGGCGAGTGGTGAGCTAGACAGTACCGCAGGAGCAACTGATGATAAGCGAAAGATGGCAGTGGGGTCTGCTTGACCTAAATATGTGGAATATAAAGTAGGGGAGTTGAGGCTCCCCTACTTTATCACTCATAATCTGTGAAGAGAAATAGCCTACGGGTCCTCATTATGCACTTGGAAGTTGCCACCGTTGAGTAGGCCGCCAATAATGGGTGCTGATAGCAGCGGTATGTGGTCAATATCAAAGGAGTCCAGACCATCAAGCTTGCCACCGAACCACCACACCCACTGGCCGCCCACTTCCGGGCCAACCCATTGATACACGGAAATCTGGTCCGCCTTGTCACTCTCTTTCCCGATATCGGCGATGGTTACGAACGCTCTCGCCGTAGACTGGTCTTTGATGTTAGTGCCGGCCGTCCTGAAGCGGATCATGTTGTTGTACGCCGGCGGCGTGAGGGCATCACTGCCAAAGAAAACGAGCCTCTCAAACGTGTCAAAGTGATAGGGAGTTTTGTTTGCGTGGTCAACTATCTCAAACTGACCTGCTGGAGTATCCATCCCCGGGCTCGAGACCGGTGTGAAACCGGCATTTCCGGCGAAGGACCACAGTGATTTACTGTCATCGCCCTTAATGATGCCGCCGCCGGTAACGTAGTTACCCAGCCAGTACTTGGTTGCTGAGGCACTGGAGTGCGGCTCAGTACTCTCGTCCCAGGTCCGGTCGCCATCCAGGTCGATGAAGGTAGAGATGGAGTCCATGCCGGCGTAAATACCCCGGTAGGTGAGTGAAGCCGAAGCCACGCCGCCAGACACGGTCGTATATCTTATTTCGGGTTCCTGCAAATTAGCTCCGGTTATGACAAACACTACTGGAACGTTAGCCACCGCCGGTGTAATAGTCACTGAAACAGTGTGGTCATTACCTTCCGGGTTGCAATCCAACGCCGGCAGTACCGGGCCCATTGTGACCTGAGTGTAAGTCATTTTGAACACCGGGTGTGCCATACCACCACGCACGGCACCATCTTCTCCCAGAATGGTGACGTTGTTACTCCCTGTCAGGTAACTGCCGGGCAAAAGAAGCCCGTTGGGCAGGTACCATTCAGTAGCTGGTGCCACAGTAGAATTGAACACTGCCGGAACGAATGGCGGCGGCAGACCGCCTGTGCCTCCCGATGCCCTCAAGGTCTGGTTAACATAGACATACAGATTATCGTTGATGGACAGTATGTCGAAGGCGTTATTGTTGTACTTGTCGACAAGTCTAACACTCTGAAGTAGAGGCGCAATTGCATAAATCTGGGTGCGAAACCAGAGGTGAGTAAAATTAGGAGCGAGGTGCGGCCACTCTGCCCAGTAATAAGGACTACCCGGTGGTGTGAACGGGTTATTGGACACGTTACTGTTGTCGCCGTTCCAGACGAAGCTGGCCGTGCCATTAAAGCCTCCCCAGGAAGCGTCTGCAGGGGGGAGCGATTGGCCAATTGTCGTGTCTACCCTCATGTTGTTGGTCTTTCCCCAGTTGGGGTCGAGAGTGATGGTCAACGTAGCCGCCGCGGCTGGAGTACCCGGCGCCAACGTGAGTGTGAGCACAAAGACCATTGCCAGCAGGAATGTCATC
>JAQTRN010000049.1 GCA_028711795.1 Dehalococcoidales bacterium
AGACAAAATGGGCTGGGACCATTTTACCGGAATGGCTAGCTGAACAGACATGAATGGTCTTGAGTTGATCAGCCAGAGCCCCGAGCAGCACCAGCAATTTGGCATTCGCCTGGGGGAACTGGCCCAGGCAGGGGATATCTTCCTTTTAATTGGCACACTGGGAGCCGGTAAGACTTGCCTTACCCAGGGGATTGCCTGGGGGCTCGGCATCAAGGAATACGCCATGAGTCCTTCCTTTACTATTGCACGGGAGCTCTATGGCCGGTTACCGCTGTACCACATTGACCTGTACCGCCTGGAAAACTTGCCGGAGATTGAAGACCTGGGACTGGACGATTATCTATACGGACACGGCGTTTGCGTTATTGAATGGGCAGAGAAAGGGCTAAGTATCCTGCCGCCAGAGCATTTGATGATTAAAATCAGCTACTTGAGTAATACCGGGCGGCGATTTGAACTGATCCCCTTCGGGCAACGATACGTCAACTTAATCCGGCAGTTCCGGGATTCCTTACTTCCCCTGCAGAAAGAGACCGGAAGCTAATGCAATTAGCCATCGACACTTCAACCGATATCGCGAGTCTGGCGCTGGTAAAAGATGACCAGTTGATAGCCGAGTTGACCTGGCGCTGCGGACAGAACCACACTATACAACTGCTGCCGAATCTGGAGTATCTGCTGCGTCAGGCCAAACTGGACTTAAGGTCAGTCAATGGCATCATCGTCGCCAGGGGCCCCGGCAGCTTTAATGGCTTGCGTGTTGGCCTCAGTACCGCTAAAGGATTGGCTTTCAGCCTGGGGATACCGGTGGTGGCTGTCAACACTCTGGAAGCTGAAGCTTATCAGCATGCCGAGACCGGCCTACCAATCTGCCCGATATTCAACGCCGGGCGGGGTGAGATTGCTACTGCCGTTTACCAGGCAAGGGCCGGCGGATGGCAGCAGCTTGTTCCCGAGCACATCACTACCCTTGAGGTATTATGCTCACAAATAACCAGCACCACCGTGTTTTGTGGTGAGTTCTCGATGTCTCTGGCCCCGCAGTTGACACAACGTCTGGGACAGCAGGCTATTGTGTCACCACCGGCGACCCAGCTACGACGGGCCGGATTCCTGGCCGAACTGGGATTAAAGCGCTTTAAGGCCGGTGATTACGATGAGGCGACTAACCTGCAACCCCGGTACCTCCGGGGGCCGGCGATTACCAGACCGAAAGCCACGCTGAAGTAGAAAATGATGACGGATAAGATGGCAGCCAGCCGCCCGCCGGGAGTCAACGATTCCCAACCAATAGCCGTCATCTGGGATATGGACGGAGTGATCGCTGATACCGCGGCTTTCCATTTCCGAGCCTGGCAACACATCTTCCGCCAACGGGACACCGCCTTTACCGAGGACGATTTCCAGAGTTACTTCGGCCAGAGAGATGATACCATCGTCAGTAGAGTCTTGGGGGACAGACTATCCCGGCAGGAAGTGGAGGCTATCGCCCAGGATAAGGAGGCCTACTTTCGCCAGATAATCAGACAGAACGTCAAATCCTTTCCCGGATCTATCAAACTAATCAAAGCACTCAAAGAGCAGGGCTTCCGTCAGGCTTTAGCCTCATCAGCCCCGGCGGAGAACATAGCACTGATAACCAGTAGCCTGGGGGTAACCAACTGCTTCGATGCCATCGTCTCGGGTAGAGAAGTAAAAGAGAGTAAACCAAGCCCTCAGGTCTTCCTGCTAGCCGCCCAAAAGCTAGGAGTCGGAGTGGAGAAATGCCTCGTTATCGAAGACTCTGTTGTCGGGGCCACAGCCGCCAAAGCTGCCGGAATGTACTGTCTGGCGGTAACTAATACCCACCCCAGGGACAGACTGTCCCGGGCTGACTTCATCATCGATAGCCTCGGGAAGATAACTCCAGCCGATATCAAGCAAAAAATCATCAGCCAACAGAGCAAACCAGTATCTGCGTAATACAAACCAATGAGAAGGGAGAACTATATTATGGAAAGGTCTTTAATTCTGGTAAAACCGGATGCGACGCAAAGGAGCCTAACGGGTGAGATTATTAGCCGTCTTGAAAAACAAGGACTCCGACTGGTGGCCATCAAAATGCTTCATCTCGATAAAGGACTGGCCCAACGACATTACGCTGTCCATCGGGGGAAGCCGTTCTTCAATAACCTGGTGGACTATATCAGCTCTGGACCAATAGTGGTCGCGGTCTTCGAGGGAGAGGGGGTCATAGCCTTAATCAGGAAGACCATGGGGTCTACCGATCCTGCCAAAGCCGAGGCCGGCACCATCCGTGGAGACCTGGGACTGGATATTGAGCGTAACACAGTCCACGGCTCGGATTCGACCGAGACAGCCACCCAGGAAATCAAATTATTCTTCGCTCCGGACGAAATATTCAGTCCCTGACCTCGGCCACCTTCACTGAATACGGACCAGAGTATTGGCCTGGTGCCACAACTCCTCTAGCTGATAGTGCTGCCGCTCGAGGGGGGTGAAGACATGAACAATAACATCCCCGAAATCAATGAGGAGCCAGCCAGTATCTGTTTGTCCCTCAATATGGTGGGGCAGCACACCATTCTGTTTCAGGGTATGCCCGATTTCCTCACAGATAGTCTTAATTTGTCTCTCGCTCTCGCCGCTACAGATCACGAAGTAATCGGCGAAACTGCAGAGTCCCTGCATGTCTAATAAAACAATATCCGTAGCCTGTTTGCTACTGGCAATCTCTACTGCCTTACGGGCGACTTCTAACGTCTCCAGACCTGACCTCCGATAGTCCATTATTATCATAATTATAGCACTTCACCCGGGGGCTATCTACTTCGGTATGGTAAAATAATACTGAAAGACCACGCGGACACGGTGGTCGCATTTTTCCTATTTGTCGGTAATTCTGATATAATGCAATAGTAGTCTGAAGTAAACATGGAGTAGAGCATGAAATTTAGCTGGAAAAGTGTCATATACATCGCCATCCTGTTGATAGGGATCGCCGTTTTTTCCCAACTCTTCACCGCCTCCACCCAGCCGACAGAAGTCGGCCTGGAGCAGGTAATTGACATGTCAAAGCAGGGAGAGATAAGAAAGCTGGTAGTCGATCAGGACACCCTGCTGGTGACAACGAATGATGGCCAGGACTTAAGGGCCTTCATTAATAACCTGAGCTACGTTGACCTGCAGGACCTCGGGCTTAATCTCACCGGAGTTGACTACGGGTTCCAGCCGTCGGGATTTGACTGGAGCCTGGTATGGAACTTCCTCCCTCTGGTAGTATTTGGCGGGTTGTTGTTCTTCCTCTTCCGCCGGGCGCAGGGAGTCAATAAACAGGCGATGAACTTCGGTCAGAGCCGGGCCCGTTTGTTCTCAGGTAATACCCCCACTGTCACCTTTGACGACGTCGCCGGAGTTGACGAAGCCAAACAGGAACTGCGGGAGGTCGTTGATTTCCTTAAGTCACGCGAGAAGTTTCAGAGCCTGGGGGCGCGTATCCCCAAGGGAGTCCTGCTAATCGGGCCGCCGGGCACGGGCAAGACACTGCTGGCCCGAGCCGTAGCCGGTGAAGCCGGTGTCCCTTTCTTCTCCATCAGCGCCAGCGAATTCGTCGAGATGTTTGTTGGCGTCGGCGCTTCCCGGGTCCGCGACCTTTTCGACCAGGCGAAGCGAAATACGCCATGCCTGGTCTTCATTGATGAAATCGATGCTGTCGGCCGTCACCGCGGCGCCGGTCTGGGCGGGGGACACGATGAGCGAGAACAAACACTCAACCAGATACTGGTAGAAATGGATGGTTTTGATACCAACACCAGCGTGATCGTCCTGGCGGCCACTAACCGCCCGGATATCCTTGATCCAGCCCTGCTGCGCGCCGGTCGCTTTGACCGCCGCGTCGTCCTCGATATGCCGGATATTAATGGCCGGGTAGCTATCCTCAAGGTCCATTCCAAGGGTAAACCACTGGATACCAGCGTTAATTTAGAAGTGCTGGCCAAACAGACCGCTGGTTTCAGCGGAGCTGACCTGGCTAACCTGGTCAACGAGGCGGCCATCCTGGCTGCCAGGCGCAACAAGAAGACTATCGGGATGGAAGAGCTCGATGAATCAATTGACCGCGTAATTGCCGGACCGGAGAGAAAGAGTCGACGGATAAGCCCCAAGGAGAAAGAAATTACCGCTTACCATGAGGCCGGTCATGCCCTGGTGGCTAAAAAACTACCCAATGCTGACCCGCCACATAAGATATCTATTATTGCACGGGGCACAGCACTTGGCTACACAAAACCACTTCGAGAAGATCGCTACATGTGGTCGCGTTCCAAATTCGAAGATGAGTTAGCTGGGTTGCTGGGCGGTAGGGCGGCTGAAGAGCTAACTTTTAATGAGATAACCACCGGAGCCCAGGATGATATCAAGCGGGCAACTGAGTGGGCCCGCAAGATGGTGACCGACTTTGGGATGAGTGAAAAACTGGGGCCAAGGACCTTCGGCGATAAGCAGGAACTGATCTTTCTCGGTCGCGAAATATCCGAACAAAAAGACTACGGTGACAAGACGGCCAATCTTATCGATGAAGAGATCAATAAGATCATACATAATGCCCATGATACCGCCCGGAGAATCCTCACTGAAAATCATGACCTACTGGTACAACTGGCGGAAAAGCTGATTGCCAAGGAAACACTGGATGGTGATGATCTGGATGCCATATTCAGCGAGGTAGAGCCGACGGCACCAGAAACACCAGTCATTCCCGCCGTGACGCCGGCCGAGTCGACAAAAAACAAGACCAAGCCGGCGGTCAAGGGGAGTCCTCCCATCATCTCCTACCCGAAACAGGCTCCATCACCCGGGCAGCCGTAACCGGTACTTAAGCTAGAGATTATCCGGGATAAGACACCAAGGGGCATGCTGTGGTCAAGATTACCCAAAAACCCATCTCCCCAGAAACTATTGTTAATAAAGTAAAGACGGCGAGTAGCGGCTGTGTGGTGACCTACGTCGGGATGATCCGTGATTCCTCGCGGGGCAAGCCGGTCCGACAGGTGGAATACGAAGACTGGCAGGGTAAAGCTAGAGACGGATTGGCCGAGATAGCCAACGAAATCATAGGAAAATGGCCGGTCAACAACGTGGCTATTTACCACCGGGTCGGCGTACTCAAGGTGGGAGACATCAATTTTGTAGTAGCTATCGCCTCGGCCCACCGGGAAGAGGGCTTTGCCGCCTGCCAGTACGCCGTTAATCAATTCAAGAGTAGATTACCGACCCGGAAGACAGAGACCTACCTTGATGGGAGCGTCTGGAGCGGAGAAGACCACCAGTCCTGACCTGAGGGAAATCCAGCCAGGTTATTTTTGCTATCGCCGTCGCGCCACGACGTAGTCCGCCAGGTCCTTCAGGGACTGACGACTGGCATGGTCGGGTAAGCGGTTAAGATCACGACAGGCCCGGGAGCAATAGTCCGCGGCCAGAGCGTAGCATTCGTCAACAATCGGGGAATTGCGGACCAACTCTATGGCGCGACCCATCAGTCCGCGATCACTCCTGTATTGAAACCACTCTCTGACCGGATTATCTTCCGGGTAGCGTTCCAGGAGAAGCATAGCCGGCAGCGTTAGCGTTCCTTGGGCTAGATCCGAGCCAACTGGCTTACCCAGCTCCGCCTCCGTACCCACAAAGTCCAGGATATCATCTACGATCTGAAAAGCGACACCGAGGTTATAGCCATATTCCCGCAGGACTTCGATTGATGCTTCCGGGGCTTCACTCAGGATGGCGCCCGACTCAGTGGACAGGGAAAAGAGCGAGGCGGTCTTGCTGGAGATGCGCCACAGGTAGTGCTGACGCGTCTGTTTTAGATTGAAGGCGTTAAAACTCTGGTTTATTTCCCCAGTGGAAATAACCATGAGGGTCTGGTGAAGTAGCCTGATGGCCCTGATACTCCCGGTTCGAGTAACAAGCTCTCCGGCCTTGGCAAAGAGATAGTCCCCGAGCAGCACCGCCTTCTCATCGTCCCAGACCGTATTGATAGTGGGACGCCCACGCCGGACTGCCGACTTATCAATGGCGTCATCGTGGACCAGAGTAGCGGTATGCATAATCTCAATGGCCACCGCCATTGGCAGCAAACACTCAAGCTGGTAGTCATGGAACTTGCCCGATAGCAGAGTTAGGGCCGGGCGGATTCTCTTACCGCCGTTGATCAGACTATGGGATAGCAGTCTGACAAGGCCCCCATCACCCTGGATGCCGGTGGCTTGTTCCTGAGGTAACCAGGAGAAATCAGGCCGGCTCACCGCCCGGACCATGGCTTCTACCCGGACGAGATCAGAAGCGATGGGGCTGTAGATATTGTCCAGCAGCAAAATTACCACCTCCCTGATAGAGGTTAGTGATGAAACTAGTAAGCAGCCTTGCCCAGACGTTTGGTCTCTTCATCGACCAAAACTTCATCTAATTTATAGAAAAGCGGCGCCGGTGGCAGCAGAGACTCACCCGCCACCGGTAGGCGCAGTCGCCAGCCATCAGCTTCAATACTGCCCTGAAAACCCAGAAACTCATGCAATTTCTGCGAACTGAATGGCAGGAAAGGATACATGACGGTCCTCAAGCCGGAAATTACTGCCATCGCTACATACAAAG
Organism: Dehalococcoidales bacterium; assembly: GCA_028711795.1. GTDB lineage: Bacteria > Chloroflexota > Dehalococcoidia > Dehalococcoidales > JAQTRN01 > JAQTRN01. Next base: position 6,649 of record JAQTRN010000049.1, read on the forward strand.
CAGTAGCTGCCCCCTGCCTATCAGTCTTAATTGTTTTCCACGGCGATTTCTCATCGAGGTACCGGTTAGCTTCCTGGGCCAGAGACATAGCCGTCCGTATGGCCTCTTTGAAATGACAATGCTGAAGGAGGTCGTCCGTAACATCAAGCGTTTTTCGGGCTAAATCAAGAATTGCCTGACTGGCACCATCAAATTCTCCCGGGGTCGGGACGCAACCGTTGAAATTACGGTAGACGAAGGTCAGGACCCGATGGACCAGATTGCCATAAGTAGCCACCAGTTCATCATTGTTACGCCGCACAAATTCCCGCCAGGAAAAATCGGTATCGGCGGTTTCCGGCATGTTGATCGATAGCAGATAACGCAACGGGTCGGGAGAGTAACGAGATAGATAGTCGGGCAGCCAGACCGCCCAGTTACGACTGGTAGACAACTTCTTACCTTCAATAGTCAGAAATTCGTTGGCCGGGACATCGTAAGGGAGATTCAGGCCATCGTAACCCAGCAACATGGCCG
>JAQTRN010000050.1 GCA_028711795.1 Dehalococcoidales bacterium
TCCAGCAGGTCGGCGATATCCTCAAATACCCGGGCAATTTCCTTGTTGTTCATGGGAGTTCAGTGCTACTATTGGGATTCATCACGCGCAACGACTAAAGGCAGGCGACTCACACGGCTACCTCCTCCTCATGGACTCTGGGCAAGGGAAGGTTCCGCTCCCGGAGGCTCTCCAGATAGACTTCGATCGCTTCTTTAATGTTGGCCATAGCCTCCTCGGCCGTTTTCCCCTGAGAGACACAGCCAGGCAGTGAGGGCACGTATACGGTATAGCCATCTGTCTCCTGGTTTTCTAAGATTGCCTTATATTTCATAAGTCACCTCTGAATCCCCCCAACATTCAAGATGGCACGCGTACCTTATCTCCGGTTCTGGCGTAATTACTTCGCTCTTGGAGCTAGCGACTTGGCTCAGGCCTATAGTAACGATTTGCTGGTCTTTTTTCATACGCTGGCCGCACTTATCACAGGTGGTTACACCAAGAACAAGCTGACTTTTCTCTTCCATCATAGCTTGCCTCACTTTCCGCAGCAGTGTTTGTATTTCTTGCCGCTGCCGCAGGGGCAGGGGTCGTTACGGCCCACCTTTTTCCCGGCGGTCTTGAGGGGTTGCTTTCTTTCGCTGCTCACTCTATTGGTGGCCATCTGTGCCATGGGCGATGGCGTGGTTTTGGGGGCTTCTCGCTTGACGATATTGACGTGGTAGATGGCATGGGCCACCTCGTGCCGGATGGCCGCCAGGAGATCCTGGAACTGCTCGTGTCCCTTGGTCTTATAAGCCACCAGGGGGTCCCGCTGGCCGGCGGCCTCCAGCCCTACTCCCTGCCGCATGTTCTCCATCTGGGTCAGGTGCTCGATCCACAGGGTATCCATGATACGGAGCATGACCAGGCGCTCCAAAATCCGCGTCTCGTTGGTGCCTGTCTCCCGCTCTCGCTGCTCGTAGAGGGACTCGGCGGTCTGTGTTAACTGCTCCTCGATCTGTTTAGGGGTCATCGCAGACAGTGATTCAGCGTTGATGGTTGGCGGTAACGGGAAGATGGTGGTGACATCAGTGACCAGGCCGGTCATATCCGTTTCATGGCCGTGTTCTCCGCCGGCATGGCCAGCGATGATATCTTTTAGCTCTTCTTTTACCATGGTCAGGATATTGGTTTTCAGGTCGGCGCCGCCCAGTATCTTGTGGCGCTCCTCATAGATAATCTCGCGCTGCTGGTTGACGACATCGTCGTATTCTACCAGGTGTTTCCGCATATCAAAGTGATAGCCCTCAACCCGTACCTGGGCACTTTCGATTGTCCGGTTGACCAGGGTATTCTCGATGGGGGTGTTCTCATCCATGCCGGCCCATTCCATGATACCCTTGATGCGGTCGCCGCCGAAACGGCGCACGATATCGTCCTCCAGAGATACGTAGAAGCGAGAGCTACCCGTGTCACCCTGGCGGCCGGCGCGACCTCGGAGCTGGTTATCGATACGCCGTGCCTCATGACGCTCCGTACCGATGACGTGCAGTCCGCCCAAAGCCACCACCTTGCTATGCCGCTCCAGCCATTGCTGGTGATCCGGGTTATGGCCGTCCTCCGGTTCCCTGCCGCCGAGCACGATATCGACACCGCGCCCGGCCATGTTGGTGGCCACAGTGACAGCGCCGGGCTGGCCCGCCTGGGCGATAATCTCCGCTTCTTTCTCGTGGAGCTTGGCATTCAGTACCTGGTGGGTCACGCCCCGTCTTTTCAGGAGCTCGCTCAGGTACTCCGATTTCTCGACGGACACCGTACCGATCAGTACTGGCCGTTCTTCCTTCTGCATTTGCTCCACTTCACGCACTACGGCTTTGTACTTGGCCTCCTCGTCCTTATAGATCTGGTCGGGGAAGTCCTGGCGGGCGAGCGGTTTATTGGTGGGGATGGTCACCACTTCCAGCCGGTATATCTTGTGGAATTCCTCGGCCTCGGTGACCGCGGTGCCGGTCATACCCGCCAGTTTGTCATACATGCGGAAGTAGTTCTGGATGGTGATGGTGGCGAAGGTCATGGTCTCCGGCTGCACCTTGACGTGCTCTTTGGCTTCGATGGCCTGGTGCAGTCCATCGGAGTAGCGGCGGCCAAACATTAGCCGGCCGGTAAACTCATCAACGATAGTCACCTCTCCGTCTTTGACCACGTATTCGCGGTCCCGGCGGAACAGAGTATGGGCTTTGAGAGCATTGTCCAGGTAACGGGTCAGGGAGTGATTGGCGGGGTCGTACAGGTTGGGCGACTTCAAAATCCCCTGTCGCTGTAGCACGCTTTCCATCTGGCTGATACCATTATCGGTCAGGGTGACGGTGCGGGTCTTCTCATCAATGACATAGTCCTGTTCCTGCTTAAGGTCGGGGACGAGCCGGGCAAAGACCTGGTACAACTGGGCTGACTCCGCCGCCTTACCGCTGATAATGAGCGGGGTGCGCGCCTCATCGATCAACAGGTAATCGACTTCATCAACGATGGCGTAGTTGGGCGGTCGCTGTACGCATTGAGACAGGTCGATGACCATGTTGTCACGCAGGTAGTCGAAACCGAACTCGGCAGAGGTCCCGTAGGTGATATCCGCCCGGTAGGCTTCTTTACGGGTAACGGTGCGGAAACGGGGCCAGCGCTTATCTCCCGAATCAAAGCCGGGATCGTAGAGACGGGAGGGCAGGTGTTCACCCGGAGTCTCGGGGAAGATACTGGCGGCGCTTACTCCCAGGGCGTGGTAGACCGGTCCCATCCAGTATGGGTCGCGGCGGGCCAGGTAATCGTTGACGGTCACCAGGTGGCAACCTTTCCCCGTAAGGGAGTTCAGGTAGAGGGGAAGCGTGGCGACCAGTGTCTTGCCCTCACCGGTCTTCATTTCGGCGATCTTGCCCTGGTGCAGGATAATGCCACCCATAAGCTGGACGTCATAATGGCGCTGCCCGATAGTCCGCCTGGCGGCTTCACGAACGGCGGCAAAAGCCTCGGGGAGAAGGTCATCCAGCGTACTACCGGTTTTCAGCCGGGCTTTAAACTCATCCGTCTTACCACGGAGTTCAGTATCGCTGAACCGTTCGAAGTCCGGCCCTAGCCCGTTTATTTTATCTATCAACGGCTGTAACCGCTTTAGCTCTTTCTCATTCGAGTCAACCAGTCCGCTAAACCACTTAAACATCTGCCTCTTCCTCTCTCCCGATCAGTCTCCTGGCTTCTTCCGCCATTGACTCCCAGACCATGACATTGACTTCACCGAGGCCATCGATGACAAAGGCGTGTGCTGAGAAAGCCGCGTTTGACTTCAAAAGGCAGGGTATGCCATGACTCTCCAGCAGGCCTTTAATGATTTGTGCCTCCGCTTCACCCGCCGCCCGATATACTTCTACCATGGTCTCGCTATTGTTCAAACATGGCTCCAATGGATAGTCCGGTGTGGATGCGGTGGATTGCTTCACCCAGCAGTGAAGCGGTAGATAACACGGTAATTTTGTCCAGTCTCTTTTCCGGCGGGACGGGGACTGTATCCGTCACCACTACTTCTTTCACCGGGCAGGCGGCGATCCTCTGGATAGCCGGTCCTGAGAATATGGGGTGGGTACAGCAGGAGTACACCTCATTTACCCCAAATTTCTTGAGGGTAGAAATAACACCCACCAGCGAGCCAGCCGTATCAATTTCATCGTCAATGGTAAGCGCTGTCTTGCCGTTAACGTCGCCGATAACATTCAGCGTCTCCGTCTGGTCGTCATTACCCAGTCGGCGCTTTTCGGTAATCGCCAGCGGAGCATTGAGCCTGGCGGCCAGGTCCCTTGCCCGCTTGATGGCACCCAGATCGGTGGCGACCACCACCAGGTTCTCCAGTCCTTTCTCCTTGAAGTAGTTGCTCAGCAGATAAAGGGCCGTTAACTCATCGACCGGGATATTGAAGAAACCCTGGATTTGCCCGGCGTGTAAATCAACGGTGAGCAATCGGTTAGCCCCGGCCACCGTCAGCAGGTCAGCCACCAGCCTGGCGGTAATCGGCACCCGCGGCTGGTCTTTCTTATCAGTGCGGCCGTAGCCGTAGTAAGGGACGACCGCGGTGATATGTCCGGCTGATGCCCTCTTGAAAGCATCGAGCATAATCAGCAACTCCATCAGGCTTTTGTTCACCGGGGAACTGATAGGTTGAATGACGAAAACATCCCGCTGGCGCACATTGTCCAGAATGCGGACGAAGGTATTCTCATTAGTGAAATCGAAGACTTCGCATCGGCCCAGAGGTATCCCCAGGTAGTCGGTTACGGCTTTGGCCAGATCAGGGTGGGTATTCCCGGTAAACACCTTCAGTTCATCCATTAGATGTTACTCTCCTCCGAGTTAATTATTAGCCGATGTTAGCCAATCCATTATAGCATTATTACCCCATCCCCTCACTGTCTTGCGGTCGGCCAGATTTCCGCTCTGATCTTCTGGAGCGTCAAAAAAGGACGAGTGGCTGGCGATTCCACAAAAAGAAACCCCCTCCCTTAACAAAAGAAGGAAGGGGGTTCAAAGAGTCAGGTTGCTAGCGAAAACTCAATAATCAATTCCCGGTACGGGGAAACGCTGGCAAAGCTGGCTGACCTCTTCTCGTGCCTGTTGCTGCACTTCCAGGTTGCCGATATGGGTGATTACTCTGACTATCAGCGCGGCGACTTGCTTGATCTCCGGGGCAGTAAAGCCACGGGTGGTTACTGATGGTGTGCCCAACCTGAGTCCGCTGGCTATTGTCGGCGGCCGGGTATCGAAGGGGATAGCGTTGCGGTTAACGATAATACCAACCCGGCTCAAAGCGTCTTCGGCTTCCTTACCGGTTATCTGAATGGTGCCGAGGTCTACCAGCATCAGGTGGTTATCGGTGCCGCCGGACACCAGGCGTAGTCCTAGCCTCTTCAGCTCGGTCGCTAAAGTCAGGGCATTGCCCAGAGTCGCTTTCTGGTAGGCGTAGAATTCCGGCTGCATGGCTTCGTAGAAGGTCACCGCCTTGGCGGCGATGATATGTGGCAGGGGACCGCCCTGCATTTCGGGGAAGACGGCGGAATCTATGGCCGAAGCCAGTTCTTTGCGGCACAGAATGAAGCCGCCACGTGCCCCGCGTAGCGTCTTATGAGAGGTAGAAGTCACTACATCGGCATAAGGGACCGGCGTCGGATGCAGCCCGACCGCCACCATACCGGCTATATGGGCCATATCAACCATGAGCTTGGCCCCTACCAGGTCGGCAATCTGACGGAAACGCTCAAAATCAATGATCCGGGGATAGGCACTGGCGCCAGCCACGATTAGCTTTGGTCTATGCTCCTTGGCTAGCCTCTCTAGCTCTGCGTAATCGATCCGTTCTGTTTCCCGATTAACCCCATAGTGGACGAATTTGTACGATCTGCCGGAAAAATTAACTTTGGCGCCATGGGTGAGATGGCCGCCGTGGGCCAGAGTCATCCCCATGATAGTATCGCCGTATTCCAGTAAGGCATAGTAGGTGGCCATGTTAGCCTGGGCCCCGCTATGCGGCTGGACATTGGCGTGCTCGGCGTGAAAGAGTTCTTTCGCCCGACTGATCGCCAGACTTTCGACAATATCTACATTTTCACAACCGCCGTAGTAGCGCCGTTGTGGGTAACCCTCAGCGTACTTGTTGGTGAGAAACGAACCCTGTGCCTCCAGTACGGCCTTGCTGGCGAAATTCTCCGAGGCAATCAGATTTATTGTTTCCCTCTGCCTTTTCCCTTCCTGCTGGATGGCTTGACTGATTTGTGGATCGGTTTGGCTTAAAGAGCTCATGTCTCTCCTTTTCTAGTATCGGATATTATCCACAGTAGTCTACAACCATGCTCAGGCGCTGTCAATCGTGTTTCTGCCTCGAATTAGTTTTGACCCTCTGCGTGACTTTGTGTTAAAATTAGGTGAAATCAGATACAGAGAGGATGACAATGCCGGCAATAACACCACTTAAAGAAGTGACCGATATCATCAAAGAGGCGGGTGGTGAGGAACTTAAGTTATGCTATCAATGCGGTCTTTGTACCGGTGTCTGTCCCTGGAATAAAGTGAGGAGCTTCCTGGTCCGCCGCATCATGCATCAGGCGCAACTGGGCGTCGTCGATTTCGAAGACGAAGATATGTGGCTTTGTGTCACCTGCCGCGCCTGCGTGGAGCGTTGCCCGCGCGGCGTGAACATAATTGACGTCATGAAGGCGCTGCGCCGGGGAATTACCGAGATGGGAATCGCTAAAGTCCCGGATTCACTGCGGGTGACGTTGAAAAACATCTCGGCTACGGGGAACCCGCTGGGAGAACCGGCGGAGAACCGGGCCAACTGGGCTAAGGGCCTGAATGTCAAGGAGTACACCAAGGGGACGGAATGGCTGTATTTTGTGGGCTGCATGTCAGCCTATGACCCTAAGCTGCACCGTATCCCACGGGCACTGGTAGGGCTGTTCCAGAAGGCGGGGTTGGATTTTGGCATTCTGGGTAATCGGGAGACCTGTGCCGGTGAGAGTGTCCGTAAGACGGGCGATGAGCAGCTTTTCCAGACCCTGGCTCAAACCAATATTGATACGTTCCGCGAACTTGGAGTGAAGCGGATCGTGACGACTTCTCCTCATGAGTATCATACGATTAAGAACGAATACCCGGCACTGGGTGGCCAGTTCGAGGTAGTGCATTATACCCAGTTGCTGGACCAGCTTATTAAAGACGGTAAACTGAAACCGACCAGAGAGTTAAAGAAGAAGGTTGTCTATCATGACCCTTGCTACCTGGGACGGCATAACGGGGTTTATGATCAGCCCCGGGAGGCCCTGAGAAGCATACCCGGACTGGAACTGGTCGAGATGCCCCATTTACGGGCGAATAGCCTGTGCTGTGGTGGTGGTGGTGGTGGCATCTGGCGTGAGACCAAAAAAGAGGAGCGCTTCTCTAATATCAGACTGGAAGAGGCTTTGCAGACCGGCGCCAGTGTCCTGGCCGTGGCCTGTCCCTATTGTGCCTCCATGTTTGATGATAGTGTGTTGAGTCAGAACAAGGGTGATGCCATCCAGGTTAAAGATATTGCCGAATTGCTTCAGGAGGCGGTGT
>JAQTRN010000051.1 GCA_028711795.1 Dehalococcoidales bacterium
ACCAGTGTCGGCATGACGCCTGACGTTAATGGGACACCCGTAGATGCCAGTCTGCTCCGGCCAGGAATGGTGGTGGTTGACATCGTGTACAACCCTCTCAAGACCAGATTGCTCACCGAGGCGGAAAGGGCGGGAGCCACCATCGTTGATGGACTGGATATGTTCGTCTGGCAGGGAGCGCTGGCTCTGGAGATTTGGACCGGTCAGAAAGCGCCGGCTCATATCATGCGACAACGAGTCATCCAGGCCCTGCGACTATGAAAACCAGCATCGCCCTTATCGGGTTTATGGGAACGGGTAAGACGGCGGTAGGTAAACTGCTGGCGGCGAAACTGGGGAAGAAGTTCGTTGAGCTGGACTCCCTGATCGAACAAAAAGCGGGCAAGACCATAGCCGAAATATTCCGGCAGGATGGAGAAATAGCTTTCCGCGAACTGGAGATCGAGGTCACCAAAGAGGTAGCCGGAGGAGAAAACCTGGTTATCGCTTGTGGTGGTGGGATAATTCTTAATAAAATAAACATCGACCGACTGCAGCAACAGTCAAGGATAGTCTACCTGACGGCCTCCCCATCGGTGATACTGAAGCGGACGTCAGGCGAACAGAATGAGCGGCCATTACTTGCCGTTACCGACCGTGCCCGGCGTATCCGGGAGCTTCTGAAGTTCCGGCGACCCTTCTACGAGCGGGCGGCGGATATCAAGATAGACACCTCCAGGCTGGATATTAATTCAGTCACGGAGCAAATAATCGAGAGACTTAACGCAGATGAGAGCTTTCATTGCTAAAAGCAAGATAGCCGGTCGAGCAAGAGTGCCTTCCTCCAAGAGCTACACTATTCGCGCGCTGATGTGTGCCGCTCTGGCCCAGGGTGAAAGCCAAATAAAGCACCCCTTGATTTCTAATGACACTGAAGCCGCCCGGGATGTACTCAGTAAGATTGGGGTAGGCATTACTGTGGCAGGGGATACTTGGCGAGTCAACGGCGGCCGCTTTCACCAGTCGGCTGACGACCTGTTTTGCGGCGAATCAGCGGCTACCCTGCGGTTTATGACGGCCATTTGCTCTCTGGTACCGGGTAAATGCCAGTTGACCATGGCGCCCTCCCTGGCGAAAAGACCGTTGCTGCCCTTACTCCAGGCCCTCAGGCAACTTGGGGTGAACTGCTCTCTACGGCATGACGTAAATGCGGTCACCGTAGTCGGGGGCAAACTGAAAGGCGGCGCGGTCAGCCTGCCCGGTAACATCAGCTCACAGTTCGTTTCCGCCCTACTGCTGATATCGCCGCTCGCCGAGAATGGAATGACCATAACGCTAACCACGCCCCTGGAGTCCAGACCTTACGTACTGATGACGCTGGACTGCCAGCAGCAGTTCCGGGTAACCGTCGGTTTTTCCGAAGAGCTTGACCGGTTTGAAGCCTTGAAGCAGGCATACCAGCCGACCGAGTATGAGGTAGAAGGCGACTGGTCCTCAGCTTCCTACCTGCTGGCGCTGGGTGCGGTCTGCGGTGGAGTCGAGGTCACCAATCTGGACCCCGAAAGCCGGCAGGGTGATAAGATAATATTAGACTTTCTGAGACAGATGGGGGCCAGAATTGAACTGGGTGAAAATTCGGTCCGGGTAGAGAAGGCCAGATTACGGGCCATAAAAGCTGATCTAACCGACTGCATCGACCTGTTACCCACCATGGCAGTCCTGGCCGCTATAGCCGATGGCGAGAGCGAGTTTACCGGGATCGAGCGTGCTAGAATAAAGGAGTCCAACCGGGTGGCGGCCGTAAAAGAGGGGCTGGAGAAGATGGGCATAAAAGTCGAAGAGGAGCGCAACAAACTGACCGTCACCGGCTCGGTGCCCCGGGGAGCCGTTATCGATGCCGGGAACGACCACCGGATAGCGATGGCCTTCAGTATCCTAGGCGCCGTCACCGGAGATACGGTAATCGAAGGCGCCGAATGCGTCTCCAAGACATTCCCGCAGTTCTGGAGCGTACTACAGAGTATCGGGGGGAAAGTTGAGTTAGATGGAGAATAGTTTGGGGAAACTTTTCACGATTACCAGCTTCGGTGAAAGCCACGGCCGTGGGGTCGGCATCGTTATTGATGGTTGCCCGGCGGGCTTACCGGTTGCCGAGGAGGATATCCAGAAAGAAGTAGATAAGAGAAAACCAGAGTTATGGGCCGGCGCCACGCCCCGGGTTGAAGAGGACAAGGTGGAGGTCCTTTCCGGTATCTTTAATGGGCGCTCGACGGGAGCGCCCATCTGTTTGCTTGTCTGGAACAAGGATATTGATTCCAGCGGGTATGAAAGGATGCGCTTCCTGCCCCGGCCCGGCCACGCCGACTTCACCGCCTTTATCAAATACGGCGGCTACAATGATTACCGGGGCGGGGGCAGGTTCTCGGGAAGAATTACCGCTGGCTTCGTTATGGCCGGTGCCATAGCCAAGCGACTTCTGAGCCAGATTGGGATAGAGGTGCTAGCCTACACAATAGAGATCGGCGGCATCAAGGCTAACCCACAGAGCATTGACGGGATCAGGGAAAACGCAGCGAGGAGTCCGGTGAGATGCGCTGACCCGATAGCCGCCAAGGAAATGATCAGGGTGGTGGAGCAGGCCAGGACTGAGGGTGACAGTGTCGGGGGCATAATTGAAGCTATCGCCCTTAATGTGCCGGCTGGACTGGGGGAACCGGCTTTCGATACCCTGGAAGGGGACCTGGCCAAAGCCCTGCTGGCGATTCCCGGACTCAAGGGTGTCGAATTCGGGTCCGGCTTCTCCGCCGCCCAAAAAAGAGGAACGGAGAACAATGACCCGTTTGCAATCAGGAACAACCACATAGTTACCCTGACCAATAATGCCGGCGGGATACTGGGCGGCATCAGTAACGGTATGCCAATCGTAGTCAGGGCGGCCATTAAGCCAACGGCCTCCATTGCCCGAAGCCAGGAGACCATTAACCTGAGGACCGTGGAGAATGACAGTATCGAGATCACCGGCCGGCATGATGCCTGTATCGTGCCGCGCGCGGTGGTGGTCGTCGAAGCGATGATAGCCGTTACTCTGGCCGATTTTGCGTTACGGGCCGGGCTAATTCCGAGGGTGATAAAATGAGCGTAGAAGATTTAAGAAGGAAAATAGATGAGACCGATGCCAGGATAGTCAGACTTCTGGCGGAAAGAGTCCGTATCGCCGAAAAAATCGGGAAAGAAAAGCAGCAACAGGGTAAACAGATTGAAGACGCTAGCCGGGAACGGACGATATTAGAGAAAATCAAAGACCTCGCCCGGAGTGAAAACATCAACCCGGAAGATATTGAGAGTATCTATAAAAGAATCTTTATAGCGGCTAAACGGGTGCAGGGCGCGACCGTCGCTTTTCAGGGTGAGACCGGCGCTTACAGTGAGGAGGCCGCCTTCCAGTTCTTCGGCGCAGCGATCCAACTCAAACCCTGTGAAAGCCTGGATGACGTCTTTAAAGCCGTCGAGCAGGACGAGGTACAGTTCGGGGTGGTGCCGGCGGAAAACTCGTTAGAGGGAAGCATCAGCCGCACCTACGACTTGCTGCTGGACTCCAATCTTAAAGTGGGTGGCGAAACGGAACTGCGGGTGGTCCACTGCCTGATTAGCACACCCGAATCGAGGTTAGACCTGATCAAGGATGTCTACTCTCATCCGCAGGCCCTGGGACAGTGCAAGACCTTTCTCCGCCAGCTCGGCTGCCAGTTAATCCCCACCTATGACACCGCCGGCAGTGTCAAGATCATCAAGGAAAAGGGCACAATTGATAATGCCGCCATCGCCAGCGCCCGCGCCGCTGAGATTTACGGCATGAAGATACTGGCACGGGAGATCGAGGACAACCCCAATAATTTCACCCGATTTTTTGTTTTGTCCCGTCACGATTCCCCACCATCCGGCACTGACAAGACCTCAATCGTTTTTTCGGTAAAGCACCAGCCCGGAGCGCTCTACGACTCCCTGAAAGAGCTGGCGGTCAGAAAGATTAATCTGACCAAGATAGAATCGCGGCCAACCCGCCAGAAACCCTGGGAGTATAACTTCTATCTGGATTTTGAAGGGCACCGTCAGGATGAGATATGCCGGGAGGCGCTGGAAGATATGGAGAAGTCATCCCTTTTTGTAAAGGTCCTGGGTTCTTATCCCCGGGCACGGTAAAATAGAAACGATGAAAAGACCGATGCGGGTAGCCATTATCGGCGGTTCAGGCAAGATGGGGCGGTGGTTCGCCAATTTCTTGCTGCAGGAAGGCTCTGAAGTTGTCATTACGGGGCGAAACCAGGACAAACTACAGGCGGCGCAGAGAGAACTGGGGGTGACCGTTGCCACCAATGAAGAGGCCGTGAAAAAGGCCGATGTAGTCATCCTCTCCGTGCCGATAGACAGCTTCGCCGAAATCGTCAGGCAGATCGGCCTTTACACTCGCCCGGAGCAGATTATTGTGGATGTCACTTCGGTCAAAGTTTTCCCGGTAACCACCATGCACCAGTACATTAAAAATGGCCTGATCTTAGGGACGCATCCGGTATTCGGTCCGGGGGCAAAGAGCGTCGCCAACCACAGTTTCGTATTGACGCCCACCAGTGACCAAGAAACCAATCTGGCCCAAAAGGCCAAAGATTATCTCGAAGCCAGAGGGGCTAAAGTCACCCTGATGAGCCCCCAAGAGCACGATGAAATGATGGCCGTTATCCTGGGGCTATCGCACTTCATCGCTATCGTCGCCGCCGATACCCTGTTGGGACTTGACCGGTGGCAGAAAATGGAAGCCATCAGCGGCACTACCTACAAGGTACTGATGACATTGGTGGAGAGCGTCCTCTCGGAAGACCCGGAGCTTTACGCCTCCCTGCAAATGTATTTACCCAACGTGGTCGAGATCGAGAGGGTGTTCCTGGAGAGGACCAAAATCTGGGCCGATTGGGTGAAGAACCGCGAGCGGCAGCAGTTCGTCGACCGGATGAATGCCCTGAAGAGTAAACTAAAAACAAACTCCCTTGATTTTGGCCGGGCCTACGAAAACATGTACCGGATTGTCGAAGGACTATAGATTATTTGTGAGCGGGTGAAATATGTCAGGCGGGACTACTCCGACCAGGACCGGCATTGCCAATTTGCCACTCCACTACGGTAAGGCACCGCGCTGGCTCTTCGAGCGGATGGTCAAGCTGGCCCGGGAAATCACCATCGTCATTGTCGCCGACTTCGGCCCTGAGGAAATGCTGCGCCGCCTGTCCCACCCTTACTGGTTCCAGGCTTTCGGCTGTATCCTCGGCTATGACTGGCATTCCAGCGGCGTCACTACTACCCTGTGCGGCGCTCTGAAGGAAGGCATCAAGGGGCTGGAGAGAGACCTCGGCCTGTTCGTGGCTGGAGGTAAAGGCAAGACCTCGCGGCAGACTCCCCTGGAACTACAAAAGTGGGGAGAGATTCTTTCCCTGGATACCTCGCCACTGGTCTATGCCAGCCGGATGTCAGCCAAGGTAGATAGCGCCGCCATCCAGGACGGTTACCAGCTTTATCACCACACCTTCCTGTTCACCGGTAACGGCTCCTGGTCGGTGGTACAGCAGGGAATGAATGAGACCAACCACTATGCCCGCCGCTACCACTGGCTGAGTGAAAAAGTAGCGGACTTCGTTAACGAGCCACATGCGGCTATCCTCTCTGAGACGAGAGGGCAAGCGCTCAACCTGGTGGCCGGCGAATCGGCGCCGGCCCGAAGCACCATCACGGACATAGCGACTCGGGAGAGCCCGGCGAAGACCCTGGCCGAGTTGAAAAGGTTGAAGACCCTGGACCTGCCGGCACACCATCACCTGAGCACGCATGACCTCCACCCTGATAGCCTGGCCAAAATCTTACTGAGCACTTATGAGCGGCAACCGACGGACTTCGAACACCTGCTGGGACTATCGGGAGTCGGCCCCCGGACTATCCGCGCCCTCAGCCTGATATCCGAACTGGTCCACGGGGTGGCCCCCAGCTACCGCGACCCGGCCCGTTACAGTTTTGCCCACGGCGGCAAAGACGGCATCCCCTATCCCGTTGACCGCCAGACCTATGACCAGAGCATCGAGCTATTGTCCAGAGCCATCAATAAGACTAAACTGGGAATCATTGAGAAGAACGAGTCCATGAACCGGCTGAATAGACTGACGAATGGTCGGAAGTAACCGGAATCCAGATCTCGTGCTGGGGAAACGATGGGATTTTCGAGGAAAAGGGTATTCTCGATTATTGGTATTGCCATCGCGGTTATCGTCCTGGTGCTGGCCGGGTTGGCCTGGTGGTATTTCCGTGCCGGAGGGGTGACGCCACCACCGGTCACCACACCCCCGGACGGTAACGATATTCCGCTGGCTGTGTCACTGGCCCAAAATCTGGAAATCCCCTGGGCCCTGGACTTTCTGCCCGACGGCAGTCTGATTTTCACCGAGCGTCCCGGTCGCATCCGGCTCATCGATGCCCAAGACGGCTTATTGCTGCAGCCACTACTCACCATCGATGAGGTCACGCCCCGGGGTGAGGGCGGATTGCTGGGTATCGCGGTCCATCCTGATTTCTCCGGTAACCACTTTATCTACGTCTATTACACGTACCAGGCAGGCGCCGGCCTGGCCAACCGCGTTGTGAGATTCCGAATGGAAAACGGGACATTGAATGATAAGCAAGTAATTATTGACGGCATTCCCGCGGCCTCGAATCACGATGGCGGCCGTATCAAATTCGGGCCTGACGGCCGACTTTATGTCACCACGGGCGACGCTTCTGTAGCCGAGTTAGCACAGGACAAGAGCTCTCTCGCCGGGAAGATACTACGGATAACTGACGACGGCCGGATTCCCGCCGATAATCCATTCTCCGGCTCGCCGGTCTATTCCTATGGTCATCGCAATCCTGAAGGCATCGCCTGGGATGCTCAAGGCCGGCTCTGGGCCACGGAACACGGTTCCAGCGCCACCGATGAATTGAATTTAATCCAGCCGGGACATAACTATGGCTGGCCGGTCATCCG
>JAQTRN010000052.1 GCA_028711795.1 Dehalococcoidales bacterium
GAAACAACCGGAGTGACCCGGTTCTGTGGTGAAATAGCCGACCAATCAGCCTTACACGGTCTTCTCAACAAAATCCGCGACCTCAATCTCAGACTTATTTCTGTTCAGCTTCTTGATAGTGACGGCGTTACTCCTGTCGAGTGCCGATACTGCCCGACAAATAAACCACCGGCGGTACAAAATAAACCCTCAAATACATCTTTAGATGGCTGACCGACATTAGGGTTTAACGTCAAACTACATTTATAAACATAAAGGAGGTATAGAAATGAGGAACGCGACTAGAGCAATGGTTTCAACACTAGGTGTGATTATGGGGCTAGGTGGCATCGAACACGGTATCGGTGAAGTACTTCAAGGCAATACGGTTCCCAGCGGAGTAGTATTCCCATCCTGGCCAGATTCAGCATTTTTCCGTGTTGTCGCAGGAGAGCCAGCGATGTCTATCATTCCCAACTTTCTTGTAACCGGAATTCTGGCCATCCTCTTTTCTTTAGTCTTCACAGTGTGGGTAACCATGTTTATTCACAGGAGGAACGGCGGCCTGTTCCTGATTTTACTATCAATCATCATGTTGCTGGTGGGCGGAGGTATCTTCCCACCCATAATTGGGATCATGATTGGCATCCTCGGAACCAGGATAAATACGCCGTTAACCTGGTGGCGTGTACATCTCCCTATTAACCTCCGGCAGTTCCTTAGAAAGTTGTGGCTGTGGTCTTTCACTGTCTGCATAATCGCCTGGCTTTTACTGTTCCCCGGAATGAGCATTATGGATTATTTCTTTGGTGTAAATGACCCGAATCTAACCTATATTACCATTCTATGTGCTTTCGGATTTCTCCTGTTAACAATTTTTACTGGATTTGTGAAAGATGCACAACAGCAGACCGAATTACACTAAACCATTTTAATAGCAGGTAATTGAAACCTTTAACAATCAACAGTAGTAGGAGGAGAAAAATGTCTAAGAAAGTTTTGATTGTCTATGGGACTCGATTTGGGGCAACCGCAAGTACCTCAGGGGAAATTGCTGGAGTACTTCGTGATGAAGGGATTGAGGTCAGGGTGGTCGATGCTAAAAAGGAAAAGGTTAAGGACATCTCAGAGTATGACATGGTTATCGTTGGCAGTGGTATGATGATACACCGGTGGGCCAAGGAACCAGAAAAGTTCCTGGAAAAGTTCCAGAAAGAACTTGCGAAAAAGAAAGTGGCACTCTTTGTCTCCTCCGGTGCTCAGGTATTAATCGAACACGATAAAAAGTTTGATGACTTCCAGTTTGGAGGTAAGCTAACTACTATTACCGGAGACGAGGCTATTGGCATGACAAGAAAAAAATATCTTGAAGAAAAGGCTGCTAAGTACAACCTCCAACCCGTTGCGATGGCGGTATTCGGGGGTGTGTATGATTACCACCACATGCCATGGTGGTCAGGGAAAGCAATGCAAGCTGCCAAGCCACAATTAGAAGCTGCCGGTATTAAAGAAAGCAAACCCGGAGTCTACGATACCCGAAACTGGGATGACATCCGAAGCTGGGCTAAAGAGCTAGCGAATTTATCATGAATCTTTTGATCACGTAAAGTTATTGGAGAGACTCCACACAGCTAGTCTTTAGACTTCCGAGGAATGCCAGGATGTGGAATAGCAGATAATGTTTATTTAAATGTAAACTCAAGTAGAACTCTCATAGAACAAAAATATCACAAAAAGATGGTGGGCAGTAGAGGACTCGGACCTCTGACCCCCTGCGTGTAAAGCAGGTGCTCTAACCGGCTGAGCTAACCGCCCACGAATGGCGCGCTTGGCGGGGCTCGAACCCACGGCCTCAGCCTCCGCAGGGCTGCGCTCTAATCCAACTGAGCTACAAGCGCCAGTGTCATGATGGTGCCGAAGGGGAGATTTGAACTCCCAAGCCCTTACGGACACTACGCCCTGAACGTAGCGCGTCTGCCATTCCGCCACTTCGGCATAGGGATATTTGTCACCGTAACCAAAGTAGATTATACTTGCCTATAATTTCGGTGTCAACGAAACTCCACTTATCCGGGAAACAAGGGAGGAGCTGATGAGCGTAGTCCTGCCACCCATCGGCATACCGAAGATAGAGATAGATACTCCCGCCCTGCTTATCGACCTCACGGTCATGGAGAGGAACATCGCCCGGATGGCCGCCTATTTCCGGGTAGTTAAGGCCAAATTACGGCCTCACACCAAGACCCACAAACTCCCGCTGCTGGCACACCAGCAAATCGCCGCCGGCGCTATCGGCGTCTGCTGCGCCAAACTGGGGGAGGCGGAGGTAATGGTCAACGGTGGCATCCGGGACATCCTGATAGCCAACCAGGTAATCGGCCGCCAGAAGATCGCCCGCCTAGTCAGCCTGGCCCACCACAGTGATATCATGGTAGCCGTGGATAACCCGGATAATGTGGCCAACCTGTCCGCCGCAGCCCAAGTCGGGGGCGTGACTCTCCGGGTGCTGGTCGAGGTGAATGTGGGCATGAACCGCTGCGGGGTGGAACCAGGGGAACCGGCCCTGGTCCTGGCCAGAAAAGTGATGGCCGCGCCGGGGTTGAAGTTCGCCGGCCTGATGGGCTACGAAGGACACCTGGTCTTTGTTACCGACTATCAGGAGCGGGCCGCCCGAACGAAAACGGCGATGCGGCTGCTGACGGATACGGTCAAATTAGTGGAATCCGCCGGTATACCCGTGGAGATAGTCAGCGCCGGTGGTACCGGGACATACAATATTACCGCTGAGATACCGGGAATCACCGAGGTCCAGGCCGGATCCTATATCTTCATGGACGGCCGTTACCGCAATATACTGCCGGACTTCGATTGCGCTCTCACCTTACTGACCACAGTGATCAGCCGCCCCGGTGCTGACCGGGCAGTCATCGATGCCGGGCGCAAAGCCATCACCGATGAGTTTGGCCCGCCTACAGTAATCGGCATCTCCGGAGCGAAGCTGGTCAATCTCTCTGAGGAGCACGGTACCCTGGTCCTTGAGGGCGACGCCAGACAACTAGAGGTGGGCGACAAAATCGAGCTGTTGCCCAGCCATGGGGATACTACAATCAACATTCACAGCCATTACTTCGCTATCAGGAACGGTTCCCTGGAGGCTATCTGGGAAATAGCCGGTCGCGGTAAATTCCGGTGATTTCCATTCTTAAGACTGCTAACCTGACGGGCAGACATGGTTGATGTACTGATCAAGAACGGGACCATCATCGATGGTACGGGCAACCCCGGTTTCAAGGGTAACGTCATCGTTAACGGAGACCGGGTACGGATTTTCACTGGCGACCCTTCGCCAATAGAAGCGGCCAGAATCATCAATGCCACCGGTTGTGTCATCGCCCCGGGATTTATCGACCCTCATACGCACTCCGATCTCATGGCCCTGGCTGAACCCTTGAACGAGCCTAAGGTAAGGCAGGGGGTCTGCACTGAGATCATCGGTCTTGACGGTATTGGCTACGCGCCGCTATCGGCAAAGAACCTGAAGATGATGCTGCTGCTTTTCGCCGGAGTGAACGGCTATCCCGAACTGGACTATAACTGGCGTTCAGTAGCTGAATACCTGGAACATTTCCGCCACCGGACCGCGGGTAACATCGCTTATCTGATACCCAATAGCTGCCTCCGGGCGGAAACCGTTGGCTGGGAGATGCGACCGGCGAACCAAAACCATATCGGTCAGATGCAGGCCATGATACGGCAGGGAATGGCCGAAGGGGCACTGGGAATGAGCACCGGCCTGGGGTATCCGCCGAGTGTTTATGCCGATACTGACGAGCTAGTCGAACTGTGCCGGACGGTGGCCGAGTGTGGCGGCGTCTATGTTACCCATGTACGCTATCTCCTGGGAGACGGTATTTTCGATGGCTTCAAAGAAGCACTGACCATTGGCCGGCTCAGTGGCTGCCCAGTGCACATCTCACACTATTTCGCCGGCGTCCCACTGCGCGGGCAGACAGCCAGAATGCTACAGTTCATCGATGATGCCCGGGCGAGCGGCATCGACCTCACCTTCGATGCTTACCCCTACGAGGCCGGCAGTACCTCTATGACCGGTTTATTACCACCGTGGGCGCATAGCGGCGGACCTTATGCCCTGCTGGAGCGGCTCTACGACCGGGCTGAGAGAGAGCGGATGCGCCGCGAAACAGCGGCCCACCTGGGCAATCTGGGAGATCTCGAGGGAATGATAGTCAGCGCCGTGAAGAGCCAGCGCAACAAATGGTACGAAGGTCTATCCATCGCCCGCATCGCCGGAAAACTGCAGAAAGACCCCTGGGATGTAGTCTGCGATCTGATGATCGAAGAGAAGCTGCAGGCGACCTTTTACACCTTCAGCGGTGATATGCGGGACGTGAAAGTCATCATGACCCATCCGGCCCACATGTTCGCCAGCGATGGCCTGCGCATCGGCGGTATGCCCAACCCGAGGACTTACGGCACCTTTGCCCGGGCGCTGGGGCAAATGGCCAGAGACGAGAAGGTGATGCCACTGGAGCAGGCCATCCGCAAGATGACTTCCTTCCCGGCGCAAAGATTCGGGTTGAGGGACCGGGGCCTATTATGGGATGGGATGAAGGCTGATATCGTGGTATTCAACCCGGCCACAGTCAATGCTCAGGCTACCTTTCCTGAGCCGAAGCGCTTCCCGGTGGGCATCGAGTACGTCCTGGTGAATGGCCAGGTAGTCATTGATAGAGGGCAACACACCGGCTCTCTACCCGGGGAGCCGGTGACCATGACCGGGGAGGTATCAGGATAAAACTAGTCTTACTGAAGGGAGGATTTGATGTCAGCCTATTTAATCGCAGAAATTGAGGTCAAGGATAGAGACACCTATGCTGAGTATGTGGCCAAGGCGCCACCGACGGTGAAACAGTACGGCGGCCGTTACCTGGTCCGGGGAGGAGAAATAACCACACCCGAAGGTGACTGGCATCCGAAAAGAATTGTGGTAGTGGAATTCCCTTCGATGGAACAGCTAAAGAAATGGTGGGCATCGCCGGAATACTCGGCGGTCGCCCCGATCAGGCAGCGCTCTACTAAGAGTCGGGTTATCATGGTTGAGGGCTGTTCGGCACCGTGACGATAGGTAATAAGTTATTTTCAAAAAGGAGGATAAAACATGAAGCTAACCGATATCAAGAACATCAGCATCATTGGGGCCGGGACTATGGGACATGGGATCGCTCTGACCTATGCCTGGGGTGGTTACCAGGTAGCCTTAAATGACATCAACGAGACAGTCCTCGCCAACGCCATGGGCCGAATACGGGATGATCTGACGACCCTGGTTGAGGGTGAGTTGATTTCACGGGAGGCGATGGGCCAGATTCTGTCCCGTATTACCACCACCACCAACCTGAACCAGGCGGTTAAGGGCGCCGATTTTGTGACGGAAGCCGTCTCCGAGAATATCCCCATTAAGCGGAAGATTTTTGCTGATCTTGATACCTTTTGCCCGCAGCATACTATTCTGGCCAGCAACACGTCTTCTTTAGTCCTGCGTGATTTCACTGATCAAGCCAGGAGGAAAGATAAACTGGTTATTACCCACTGGATGAACCCGCCCCATCTGGTACCGGTGGTCGAGGTAGTACGCGGCGAGGGTACTTCTGACGAAACGACGGAACTGGCCTGCGCCCTGCTTAAAAAGGCGAGGAAAGTCCCGGTGACACTGAAGAAGGAGGTCCCCGGCTTTGTCATTAACCGTGTCCAGTATGCGCTGCTGCGAGAGGTATGGTCGCTCTGGCAGCGGGGTGTCGCCAGCGCCGAAGATATTGACACCATTGTCCGGGGGAGTCTGGGCTTCCGCTGGGCGGCGATTGGCCCGCTGGAAACTTCTGACCTGGGTGGACTGGACGTGTTCTCTATTGTGGCCGAAAACCTCTTTAAGGATATCAGCGATACCCAGGAACCTCCCAAAGAACTCAAGGAGATGGTGAAAGCCGGCAATTTGGGACTGAAGAGTGGCCAGGGTTTCTATAAATATAGCGTGGGTCGCGGCCCCGATTCCAAGGTCAGGGAAAGGGACCGGAAACACATGCAGTTACTCAAGTTGTGGTACTCATAGAAGGGATATCTCAGGAGGGACGATAGTATGAATGCCATCCGGCCATATATTACCTACGCGGCTCAGCCGCGGGAAACGCAACAGGTCGGTAGTGTGGTCAGTAAAAGCTATATTAACGAAGCCGGTCAGGTCAGCTTTGGCGTTATTGACTATGTCCCGGGCTGGGCCATACCATTACATCATCACCACACCTGGGAACTGATTCTGATCGATAGCAGTTCGGCGGGGCCAGGCTATACTTTCTTTGAGGGCCGCTGGTGGCGAGCGGAACCGGGAAGCGCTGTCTTTGTGCCCCGAGGTTTTCCCCATGCCTGGTCTTCGGGTAACGAGCGGGGGTTTAAAATGCTCTGGGTCTACGGCGGGGCGCATGAGGAAGCCAGCCGCGTCTTTGATACCGACCCTCAGACCTTTAAGTCGATTACCCGGGAAGAGGAACGCGCCGCCCCCAGGTGGTCACCCGGGGCAGCGCGATAGTCCCAGTATACGGATTTCAGATGGCCGAGCCAGCGATAGCGGCTTTGAACCGGGGCAGGGCCTCGGCGGTCCGGGGAAAAGGGAAGGGTGGCCTTTCGCTCATTGGCTTAAGCTTCAGGCAAACAAAGGTCGGACCATTCTGGCCCAATATCTTCTGGATATCGTTCTCGAATCCGGTCAGGTCCGCAAATTCGTACACTCCAGCGTAGCCGGCGGCTTTGGCCAGAGCAGTGAAGCTGAACCTGCCTGATTCGGGAATAGGCTGGCCACCGGTCGTCCGGTAGACACGGTTCTCCAGCACGAAATGAACCAGGTTAGGCGGCGCCAGATGGGCAATGGTGATCAGAGTACCCAGATTCATTAGCAGGCTGCCGTCGCCATCCAGGACGATGACTTTTCTTTTGGGTAAAGCCAGCGCCAGCCCCAGGCCTAATGACGAAGC
>JAQTRN010000053.1 GCA_028711795.1 Dehalococcoidales bacterium
TTCTTATCGGCAATACTCCCGAGGGTCAGGTGGTGCACTACCTGTTGGGTCCCTTTGGTAAAAATAGCCATGGGCCGCTCTGGAATAAGGCTGAATTACCGCCGCAAGTCAACCACCTGATCTTCTCTACCGAGTATCCGGACCTGGCCAGCCGGGGCTGGTTTGCGAATTCGGAGAAGGTGTTGTTCCTGAACCACTGGGCTGACGTGTTACGGGTACTACAGCCTGCTCACGGTGAGGGTACCAGGGTAGTGGTTTATCCCAACGCTGATATCCAGTACTGCCGGTGAGGTCACGGTCAAACAGCCAGCGTTAGCGCTGAAGGTAACACCCGGAAGGTGGAAGGGGCTTCGCCCAGGAACTCGCCGTCCGCCTGTAAGAACATCCGTTGCGCCGATTGGACGACTATCTCGCGGGCTCTTTGCATCAGGACCTTGGGGTGGGTGAGGTGAGTACCGCGATAGACCCGGGGCAGGGAGCATAACAGGTCCAGTTTACCCAGGTCGCCAATGACCAGGACATCGAAGTAGCCATCTCTGGGGTCGGCGTTAGGGGCCACCAGCATCTTCCCACCGCCGTATTTACCGTGGCTCATGATAATAGTGCAGATCTTCCTGGTGTCCGTATGGCCATCAATGCTCAGGGATACTTCGCGATTTTGGTAGAACAGGAATGTTGTCAGTGTGGCCAGCAGGTAAGAGGGTAAACCGCCCAGCCTCTTGAATTTTTGCGTGGTCGCCTTGACCACTTCGGCGTCGAAGCCCAGGCCGGCGAAGTTGACGAAAAGCCGATGCCGCATCTGACCGTTGTTCTTGAAATCGACAACTCCCAGGTCTACCGTCAGCTTTCGGGGGCTCAACAAGTGCTGGCAGGCCTCTTCGTACTGAGGAGATATACCGACGCTGCGGATATAGTCGCTGCCTGTGCCCGTGCTGATGACGCCCAGGGTGATATTACCGGCACTCCCGGCATTGTGCAGGCCGTTCACCACTTCGTTGATGGTACCATCGCCCCCCACTGAGACTACCATCTCGTAGCCCTTCCTGGCGGCTGTTTGGGCGAGTTCAATAGCGTGTCCGGGCGCTTCCGTTACTTCGTACTCAAAGTGCAGGCCGAGACTTTTCAGCAGTCGCATAATCTGCGGCCATTTTCTGGCTGTTCGCCAGGCCCCGGCGGCTGGATTAACAATTAGCTTGGCGTATGACAGATTGGCGACTCCCTGGTAATTACAGGTATTCTAATATTTGCCATATTATAACACAGGTAGACATTCCAAAACGATGCCGTGCCCGGCGTCATGACCGGTAAGGCAGATGATTCACGAAACGATATTATTTTCGGTAGCACTTATCATAAATTGATGCCCACTCTGGACTTAAAGAAGACGTCGTAGTATACTTGCCAACTGCTAACAATGCATATACAATTACCTGCGGAAAAATTAGGGGAGTGCGTTCTATCTGGACTGGAGTGAGGCTTGCCCATTAGACTTGACTTTTTGCAGACCATACCCTATTTTAGCGGGTTAAATACTGCCGAACTGGAGTCGGTAGGCAGAAATATTTTTGAAAAGGCGGTTGCCAGAGGAGGGCTGGTGCTGGTTGAAGGCGAAAACAGCCAAATCATGTATCTGGTTGTTAATGGCGTGATCCGGTGCTTCAAAACTTCGGTTGAGGGGAAAGAGCAGATACTGAATATTGCGCGCCCCGGGGAGTCTTTTAATGATGTTACTGTCTTTGACGGGCGCCCTAACCCGGCCAGCGCGCAGGCGATGGGTGCGGCACTCCTTTATGGATTACGTAAGGCTGATATGGAGTTTATCATGCGCCAGTACCCGCCGGTCTCTCTCAATGTCAGCCGGGTGCTGGCCACACGGATACGCCAGCTCATGTCACTGGTAGAGGACCTTTCATTTCGCCATGTAATCGGCCGGTTAGCCAAGATTCTCCTGGAATACGCCACGGACAGCCAGGCTATCAAACCACGGCTCACGCAGCGGGACATGGCGGCGATGGCCGGCACCGCGCGCGAAGTGATCGGCCGGTCGCTCAAGGCCCTGGCTGAGGCGGGGGCTATCAGGCTGGACCATCACCGCATAGTGGTCATTAACCAGGAAATAATGAAAGAGATGATGGAAGCAACGGGTTGAGACAAAAGTCACAGACTCGAGTCCCGATTTAGGGCTATAGTTTCTTTGGAGGTCAAATAAGAGTGTTCGAAATCCCGAGGATCGAACTGGGGAAGTGCGATGGGTGTGGTTTGTGCGTGTCGGTTTGCCCCAGTAGCGCTTTAACATTGGTTAATGGTATGATAACGTTCGCCAAAAGTGGCAAGTGTGATTGGTGTACGGAGTGTGAGGCGGTCTGTTCCAGCGGGGCGATTAGCTGTCCCTTTGAAATAGTTGCCGAAAGTAGAGCCGGTCTTATTTAGCCAGGGGCTTTCCTCATATCTTTCAGTTACCTTGTTTCGTGGGTCTTTCTTGATGTCCTGCCCGAATGAGACAAAAATCACAGATAAGATACACTGTGTCAACTATTATATGAGTTGACGTGGGAGGTTGATAATATGTCAGTATGGAAGTTTAAGAGCTGCCCCCGCTGCCAGGGTGACGTTTACCTGGACAAGGATATCGACGGCTGGTACGAGCAGTGCGTACAGTGCGGTTATGTGCTCGACCTTAGACCGATCGCTGATGTTCCTGATGTGACTGCGGAGGAGACGGCAGCATCTGAAGTTAAAGTCCGGAAGACATCGCGCCGACGGTAGATTTTTCCGGAACGATAAAGCCATCAAAAAGTAAAGGCGGGCATTATGCCCGCCTTTACTTTTTCCCCGGCAACTCCGTTGCCTAACTGACTGTAACATCTCGACTCAGCGTCTCGCCTCTTATTTCCGGCTTGTAATAGGAGTAGACTTGTGAGCTGACCCCTTTGGCTTTGACCGGATACAGGGCTTTAACACTGAAAGTGAAGGCTATTCGTTCGCCGGGTTGCATATTTTCAGTATAGAAGATCACTTTCCGACCGGCGATCTCGTAGCGCTTGATTCTGGCATCTTTGTTGGCCACGGCCGCAATTGATTCGGTTACCGGAGCGAAACCGGTGGGGACGGAGACATCGAGGACCACCATGCCTGCTTCCATAGGGATGGGAGGATTGAAGGTGACTTCGGCCGTGACCTTAACCAGGTCGTTTACCTCAACTTCGGTGGTATCATAACGGACGTTTATCTTCAAGATATCTTCCCCGGGCTCTGCCTGCGGTAGATTGAACCGCTTGACCACCTGGGCTATAGCCTGCCCTCTGCCGCTGGTGTTTATTGTGATGTCATTATTTATTGGGACCTCGGTTGCGTGAAGAATATCGAAGTTCTTCTGGGTGATCTTTACCTCCCGGTCGATCCCTTCCGTCTTCACATTGATGGTCAGGTCGACATCCGCTCTGGCCCCGCTGGAGAGCTCGGTAAGCGCCTGCAGGGTGACTACGGTGTCCTGGGTTGAGCCATAGCCGCCGTAGGCGTTTCGGCGCAACACCAGCCATTTAGCGGCTCTTGAGGCGTTGAGAGAATCGCCATGCTTGACCAGGGCCAGCGTGGCGTAGGCCGTATTTTCGATATCGGCGCTGCGGTTGTAGTCCATTGGTAGTGGTCGCGGCCCCTTCAGCGGTTGCGGTGATACATCCTCGCCTTTGCCCCAGTGCAAGCCCTCCTCATCTTCTTTGGCCAGTTTCATCAGCGCCTGGTAGGCGTCATTTGCCTTGTCGCTCTTGGCCAGTTCCAGCGCATAGGCGGTGATGGCCACGGTGTAGGGGTCATCCATGCCAGCGAGTTGGCTCTCCAGGTAGTCTATTGCCCTGGCGGAACTATCTTTTTCGCCGGCTTCCATCAAAGCGATGGCGGTATAGGCGGTCAGGGCGTCTTTCCCCTGGACTCCCCCGATCATCTCCTGATGATGCACGAAACCCACGGCGTCAAAAGAGCCGTCTCTATTCTGATGACCGGTTATCCATGTAACCGCGTCACTCAGGATAGCTTCGTCAATGTAGATGAGGCCTTCCGCCTGGGAGAAGGACTTGAGCACGAAGGCGGTGAGCCAGAGACTGCCTTCGGCATCGCTCTCACCGAAGGCAGAGAAGCTGCCTTCCCCACGGCGGTAGGTTAGCTCTCGCTGGTAGCCGGTGATCATCAGTTTCTCCGCTTTGGCCATTATCTCCGGTTTGAGCTGTCCGCTTTGCTGTAGATATTTGGTGATGTAGACGTCCGGGGCGAAGAGCAGCATATTCTGTTCGCCGCAGCCGAAGGGCATCTGGATGAGCTGTTCCAGCCCATCGATGGTCTGCGTCAGGTAACTCGCGGTCAGGGTGAGGTAAGCCCTTCCGGAACCGGCGATGGCGAAGGCTGGTATCTCGGTACCGATTGTTTTGGGGTTACCTTCCGTAAGGACTAAATTGTCCACCACCTCCCGGGCAATACCTTCCGGCTCGATGATGATTGTCTTGATGACCGCATCCGCGGCCTTCGGGCTCCGGGCGGTTATTTTGAGTTCGTTAATCCCGAGCGCTTTCGGGCTGATGGTGAATTCGGCACCGCCAATATCATTAGCGTTTATTTCTACCGTTTGTTCCGACTGGCTCCGCAGGCCAAACCAGTCAGCCTCTTCGATTTGCACCAGGACGCTCTGGCGCTCTCCCAGATAGTTGTAGATGGCCACTTTCACCGGGAACTCCTCGCCCCTTATTGCCGAGTAGGGCAGGTCGATGGTGAGAAAGAAAGGCTGGAATGCTACGAGTTCGTCGTCGGCCATACCCAGACCCGCTTCCGGGGATATTGCCACCGTATGCAGTACCCAGGTGGTTACCGAATGCGGCACCGTGACCTGGAGAGAAGCCCGGCCATCATTGCCGGTAGTCACCTCTTCCCACAGCCAGGTCTCGGGGAAGAATTGTCTTATCCTCTCCACTTCAGCCAGCCCGGACGACTGGGTTTCGCTCTTAGCTCCCCCAGCGGCCATTGGTGGCATCGCGCCGCCCATACCGGCGTCCTCCCGTCCCATGCCTATGCCACCATTAACAAATTGCATTATTTTGTCCCAGAAACCGAATTCCTGCTCCCACTTGTAGTCTTTACCTTCCGGTACCTCGTTACTGCTGAGCACCACGACGCCGGCATCGGCGAAGACCTCTTTGGCCCCCTTGGTGGTGACCGCCGGGTAGATGGAGACCTCGTGTATTTCCGCCAGCGGCTCCATATAGAGGCGCTCCAGTTCATCGAAGACCTGTTGCAGGTTCAGCCGGTTCTCGGCCAGGATAAAAACAGATTTATCAACCGCCGCCAGGCCGACCTTAGCCTTGCCCTCGGTCTTAATATCTATTTTGATCTCGTCACCGGGCCTGGCTTCGTCCTCACTGAATTCGGCAGTGACGCTTTGCGGGTATTCCGCGGTGACTTCGAAGGGGATATAGTCGGCGGCCACCTCACTGTTGGGTAGTATCTGGTATACCAGGAGCCGGGAGGACGGCGCCATCAGCGGGGTGCACTCAAAGGATATTTCCCGACCCTCGGTGAAATCTGAGAAGACCACCTTACCGCGGGAAACTATTTCATAGTAGAAATTGACGGCTTCACTGGTCGAATGGACGCGGAACCTGGTATCCTGTCCCAGTTCAATGACGCCTTCATTGAGTGGTTCCACGTGAATGAAGTTGCCGGATGGTGAGTAAGACGCCTCCACTACCCGGGAAGCCTGGGCATTATCTGCGGTGGCGTCGATGATCATCGCGATGGCCTCTTCCGGCGGATTGATTTCAACAATGGCTTTCCCTTTGGTCGTTGTCACCGTCTTTTCAACCTTACCGACCTCTTTGAATTCCTGTCCCATGTAGGTCACCTGGAGCTTTACTTTAGCCTCCTGTGGTTTATTATCCGGGCTTTCGGTAATGAGGAGGATACCGAAGGGCAGTCCGGGTTTGAAGACCGAACCCTCGGGGATTATCTGGATGTTGAGTGGGGACTGGGCAACGGTCAGCAGTTGACTGGTCTTTTCTACGTAGCCGGTAGACTTCTCGGTGACCGTGATATCGAGCATGACATTCCCCATACCTCCAGCGGCCGGGACTCCGGCCACGTAACCGACTGCCGGCAGGCTAAAGTCGGCTGTCTCATTGATTGCTTTGGTGAAAGTGGCGTATTCCTGCCATTCCCCTACGTAGCGTGAGGCCTTAATTTCCAGTTCACCGTTCACCGGCTTACCAAAGCTGTACTCGGCGAAGACTTTGCCAGTGATGGATTCATTGACCAGGAACCAGTCTTTAGTGAACTCGACTTTGATCTCATATTTGGGTAATACATAGCGCTCTACCCGGATATCCAGCTGGGTCTTGGTCCGGGGTGTTATGGCCGTGATCTTCCAGGTCCCCAGGTTGGGTTCTTCCGATACGGGCAGTTCCAGGCTGGCCATACCGTATTCGTCAGTGTTGGTTTCACTGCGGAAAATCTTGATTCCTTTGGCGTCAAGAATTTCGACGGTGACCGGCTCACTCAGTGGTTTAAGCTCAGCATTCAGCGCGACCACCCGTATATGGACTGTCTGGCCGGGCTTATAAATCGGCTTGTCCGTTTCGAGAAACACGAGGAAGCTCCTCTCCACCTGCACCGTGGCTTTATCTTCGAATCCGGCGCCTTTAATCCGGATCTCATATTTCCCCTCTTCGATTTCGGGGATATCCAGGTCGATGGTGCCTTTGCCATCGATGGTCTCTTTAACCCGGGTAATTTCCTTCCCCTCTTTTAACAGGGTAACCTCGACATTCCCGGATATCAGGCTATCCCCCTTGAGAAGAGTTAGCGACAGCGCTTCGGTCCCGCCGCTGTGCAGGACCTTGGGCACTATCGCCAGGTAGTTCTCGACTGCCTCTTCCGGGCGGCAGGCCGGCAGGACGGAAATAGCCAGGGTACTCAATAAAACCAGAATCATGATTGCGTACCGTTTGAATTTCATAGGTC
>JAQTRN010000054.1 GCA_028711795.1 Dehalococcoidales bacterium
GCCCCGAACTTCAGGTAGACGTCATCAACGTACTTAATCAGGGCTTCGGCGTTATCTTCGGCGACATAACCGCTGAGCCGGCCACCCACCCGGGATGATATGGTCAGTTTGCCGTCGCTGAAAGCGCCGGCCCCACCCAGGCCGCTGACCAGGTTGCAGGGCGAACACAGCCCGCAGGGACTGCCCTGATCACGCGATGGGCAGTAACGGGCGTCAATGTCTTTGCCTTTCTCGATCAGCAGGACTTTCAGACCAGACGTCTGCGTTAGCTCCAGGGCCGCGAAAAGTCCCGCCGGCCCCCCGCCGACAATGATGACATCATACTTCTTGTCCATCTCAGTAATTTCATTGTACAGTCCCACATTGCCAGCGTCAACGAAAGTCAAGGGAGTCTAAGTATAAACCGCCACGACCACGCCTTCCCGGGGATTATGCTCATCGAAAAAGACCACCGCCACCTGCCGGCCGTCAACCATCTCGGCAGCGGCGATATTGCGCGCCACCGTAGTTCCCTCCAGATGGGCCTGACGGCTGCCGTTAAGCTGGATGGTGGCGGTGTAATTACTCGAATCGAAATTGACCAGAACGCCTTTACTGACCATCATGCCATCTTTCCCCAGAAAGTCAGACCTCGCCCAGCGACAACCGCTGTTCGTACTCACCACGGCGGGGAACATAGGACAACACTATGCCCAGTACCCGCTTCTTCGCCGCACTCAGACCCGCCCGGCTGTCCGTAACATCAATAACGTCATATAGCTGCTGGCCACAGTTGACCGGAATACGAATCAGGCCACCAGCCGAGCCTATTTCCGCCCACCGTAAACAGGCTTCTCCCCGGGCCTGGGCGTCAGCCACGGTACCGATATTCCTGTCTATTATCCGGTCCAGGCGGTCGTAGACGCGGTCGATTTCACTCCAGTCAAAAGTATCAACCACGATCGACTCTCCCCCAACCGGATCGTAGCCTTCCACCTGGACCCGATTAGACTCCCAGACTACGGTGCGATACCTGCCCTCGAGAACCGGGTGCGCGGTACCATAGGCATAGACTGAGCTATCAGCGGGCTGCGGATTAATCAGATAGGCCTTTTGCCCCTCGAAGAAGAGCTTATCGGGAACGAAGGAGAGCAATCGCCGTATGATGGTGTCACCACGGTTATCCGGGTGGATAGTGAAATCGGGGAAGAAACCGGCAATCACCGCTGAAGCCGACACGACCTCAAGCCTGGCGCCTACCCTGGCCAGCACCAAAGCGATGATATCTTTAATGCTCATCTCATCACCGGCCTTATTCCAGCGGAACTGGTGCCGCGCCGACCAGCCTTTAAGCCGGCTCCAGCCATCGCTGGCATACAGAACCAGACTGGCTTTACCGCCGGCCGAAACCTGTTCCCAGGCATCCAGCCAGAAGGTGAGGCCGAGACTGACCTCATTCCCCTGGGAGGTGACGTACCCCGGGCTTATCGCCAACTGACACCCCGGGACAATGACCGAGAGGCCACCGCTGCCGGGCGCGTTATACCGGCCATCATCGTCCCTCAGCTCTACCGCCAGCCCGCCACGGTCTTCACCCAGGTCTAACCGCAAGGAAAGGACATCAGCGGTCAGGTCAAGACTCTGGGCTGTCAGTCGGGCCCGCCACACACCACCGGGAGTGGACAGCCAGCCATAATCGCCGTAATGGGCCATGGCCAGGCCATACTCACTCGATAGATTAAATGGTACCGGCTCCCGCCACCGGTTATCAATGAACCCGGTATCCAAAACCAGATGCGACCAGTAAGGGCGACTATAAGCCTGGGTACCGGTGAACTTCTCGACGAAAAAGCACCGGCAGCCATCCGGTTTGTCCATAAAAGCCCGGTGGAATTCAAAGCCGGCACCGGCTGGGGCGGAAGCAAACTCTTTGAGGGCCGACCAGGTACCGGCGACCACTTCGCCGCCATCACCGTAGACCAGCGACCATAGCTTAAAGTTGCCGCTGCTATCTTTGCCGGTGACAAAAAGGTACCAGTCACCGTCATAGATCGCGGCTACCCCGGAGAGGTCACCGGTACTCTTGTCCCAGGCAGCTTTGTTCTGCCACTGGCCGGCAACGCACTTTTTGACATACAGGGTAGACTGGTCAGCAAAAAACAGGGCCAGGTCCCCGTCAGGCTTGTAAGCGGCGGCGATACCGTATATGGCCGTGGTCGGGGAATAGTCGATTAGCTCCGGGGCTCCCCAGTTAACGCCGTAGTCGGTACTTTTTATCCGGTAGATAGTCCGGTCGCTCTTTATCCAGAAGATACTCACCTCTACCCCCAGGGAACAGCTCGCCACGATAACGGCATCGTACTGGTTACAGTAAGTCCACTGGCTGAAATCCGACTCCGGTCCCGGGTCAGCCACCCGTTGTCGGTACAGCTTCCTGGAATCAGACGGGAGCGTTATCCTTACCCGGATGAGCGAGCCATCTCCCGGGATAGTCAGGGCATGGAAGTAGTCATCCTCGGTGCCGGTGTATAGCCGCTCCCAATCAAGCCGGACGACGCCGGCAATGCGGTTGCTGGCCTCGACCTTAACGCAGGGAATACGGCTGGACTCCTTCTGGGCGGTCAGCAGGGTTGGGGTCAGGCTTCTCATGGCTCCGGCTGCCCCTCACCTGGTCCGTCTTTCTGGTCGGGAACATAGTCTTTTCCCCAGAAAAGGTGGCCGGCGATGTACCCCAGGGCAAACACCAACAGAAACCAGAGGCTGAGCTCCCAGAACCAGTGCCCCATCACCGCCCCCGCGGCCACCAGACCGATAATCCAGATGCCTTCCAGTTTGTGCCAGGCATCCCGCAGGATATATGTCCAGGGACGACCACCCAACTTTGACCACAGTGCTCGATACCAGTTCATTATTTCCTCCCCAGGCCCAGCGGCTAAGGCCCGTAATCTGTTGTTCGGGAAACAACGGGGCGGTATGGCTGGTACAGGGAACCGACTCTGACCCGGTTTCGCCTTCCCCGCCGCTTGAGTTCCTGTTTAAAGTGGTCAAGCTTCTCTTTTCCCCAAGCCAGGAAATCCTTAGCCGTCACGTCGCCACCCACATTGACCCGGTTCACGGCATAGATAGCCCATTCCACAGCGGCATAGCCGCTGGCGCCGGTAGCTATCAGGTCCTCATGCTGGACCGGGATAGTGGAACTGGAGATATCCAGGGTATGGAGTCTCCCGTAGTAGATATAGGCATTAGAGCCATCGGGTATTTCATCGCCCAGTAACGTCACCGTATCGCCCCAAAGCGAAAAACGCTGGTACCGCGCCGGGAAATCACCCACCGGGTATTCCACGGCGAACACTGTCACCCGGTCGGTGATAGTGGTAATATCAATCTCCCGGGAACCGGACGTAGTCGCTTTGGTTGTCCGCTGCTCACAGGGAATTGCCTCCGAGAAGTCCTTAACGGCATGAGCGATGTGCCGGTCCACCTCATCATCCGTCCAGCGGTAGTTACTGGCATCTTCATCGTGAAGGTCACGCCTGACCAGAGCCCTCATCTCTTCCAGATTCATGTCATTCTCACCTCAACTTCCGGACCTCAAGTCGGTCCATTCTGGTGCAGGGGAGACCTTCGTCATGCCGGCACAGTTCGATCTCGCAAAATGAAAGCTCCTCGTTACTTCTACCCTCGTTAATACTGACAGCGCGACCGCTCAACCCCCGAGCATAGTCCATCAGCGCCAGGGCATCGTCTTCGTTATCAAAACTTAAGTCCAGTCTGACCCGGTATTTCATCGTTACCACACTCCAAACAAATGTTTTTCTCGATCGAAATGTCGTCTGGCCTCGAATTGAGTGACCGGATAGCTGTAAATCCGCAGCCGGGCGATCCGCCCATTGAAAGTATAGGTGGTGGCGGTCCTCTTCAGGGCACCGACCGTGAGCCGGGTCAGGCTGGTCGATGAGTAAGATAGACTACCGCTTCCTCGAGGCAGGCCGTTCAGATACCATGTGACGTCCAGTCCTTTCTTAGCCACGACGATGTGTCCCCAGGTCTGTGTTGCCAACCCCGGAGTCATATTCACGCTGCTATAATTTGTCCCGTTGCCGACGTATAACTGGAACGTCCCGGAGTTAGACCACCAGGAGTAAGTCATCTGCGCCCCGTTGGCCGAATCACTGGTGTTGACTATGCCGCCGATCCCGACATCGCTATTCCGGTAAAGCCAGGCCTCGAGACTGACATCAGTCCTCAAGTCCAGACCGGGACCAGTGCCAAGGTCAACACAATCATCCCCACCATCAAAGTCTAAACACCAGAGGCCACCGGGCAGCCTTAGCCAGTTAGCCCCGGTGATGAGACCTTTATTGCCGTAAAGACTACGGTCAGACACGACCGGGCCGCCACCCGGCGGCCCGGGTAGATAGAGAACGCAGCCGGGCCCGGGGGGATCAAATACCAGACTATCCATATCAAGCGAAGTTTTCACCAGTCCACCTCATGAAGCCGAGTATCTTACCCGTATATAACTCGAATTCTTGACCTTGGCCCGTCCCTGGGCAACCTCATCACACTGGATTATCAGCCTGACTTCAAAAGGCAGAGAATCGAAGTTTGTCACTGTTTTAAAGCGACCGCTACGGCTTTCTTCGACGTAGGTGGTACCGATATCGGCCTTGATAACGGCGCTGTGCAGGTCTACCCAACTACCACCTTTGTTTCTCGCCTGCCATTTATAGGTAAGGTCGGCGGTCGCCGATGAGACTGCCCGGAAAGCCGCCGTCAGGCCGAACTCAACCTCGATCAGTGACCCCAGCGCCGGCGGCTTAACGGTCACGCTTTCGACCTCAACGTCGACTCCTGCCCCCACCGTGTCCCTCTCAGCCGACCACTGGATACCGTCCGAACTCAGGTCGCCCTGGGCGAAAGGATATTCCGTGTGCTCAATAACCGCCAGTCCCATACGCTCCTCCTTCGTTATTAGTCCTGTACCCCGATAAGAGCCGCGGCCTTGACCGAACTGAACAACGCCAGGGAGACATACCACTTGACCCTGGTCCGGGTGGCGTCTTTGGTTTCCAGCGACCCCACCGCCTCCACTGTCAGGTGGCCGGGACCGGTCAGACCACACAGAGCACCTTCCCCAAACTGGAGAGCGTAAATAGTGGAACATGCGCCGCCGGTAGTCCCGGTCTCCACACCACCCGCCAGGGTATGAGTATCGAGAATCCAGTCGTTGACGCCAACCGGGATACCATCCCAGAACTGGACAAAGTTGCCCCAATCGTCCCGGTCGGTATCCATCATGCCGCCGGCCGCCCTGACCAGGGCGTTCAGTTTCCGCCTCGACCGGCGGCTCATGAGCAACATATCCGGCTTGCCGCCTTTGACCGCGTCAATAACCTCATCCAGTTTGGTCAGGGTCAGCGCCGCCCCGGTAGCGCCCATAGCGATTAGCGGGTCGCCGGCGGTAGCGGTATCAATCAGCTTTCTCAGACCATCGAACTGTTTGGGGCTGGACGTGACGTCGCCATAGACAAATATTTCCTCGAATTTGTCCTTCAGCGCCTTGGCTTTGAGTTCGATAACCGCCGCCTCCAGGTCCTGGACGTTGCTGCGTGTTGATTTGAGGAAGTTGTCCACATCGGCATCGCCTCCCATGATCTTCAGGTTAGCCGTTTTCTGCTCGAAGGTAGGGGTAGACTCATCCCAGGTATCGCCGACATCGTAAAAGTCGATGTCGGGCAGGGTCTTTTCCTGATTATAGGTCAGACCATTACCGGTAATCTCAATGAAAGGCAAACGTTGCAGGACAGGTGAATCTTTGACGATAGTCTCCACCACTCCCTGGAGCAACATATCATTTGACAGCTTAGCTGCCTCAGCCAGTGTTAACGCCATTTATCCTTTACCTCCAATCGCATACTGAATCTTCTCGCGCGGGGATAGCCCAGAAAGCGTAAATCCCTTTCGCGGCGGAGCACCCGCTGGAATCTTTGTGCCGGCGGCTTCCGCCTCAATTCCCTGTCTGATCCGGGTAGCAAAGGCCCTGGCTCTCTCCAGGGACTCGTTCACCTGCCCAATGGTATCCCCGGTTATCAGTTCGGGCAGCACCCCCGGATTGGCCCTCATCACCAAAGACCTGTAACTGTCCATTGCCTGAGACAGGGCTTTGCCCATATCCGTCACCTTTCGGGCTGACTCCGCCAGGGCTTGTTCCAATTCGGCAATATGGCTATTGGCAGCGGTAAGCTCACTACTCTGCTGAGCTAACCGGCTTTCCGACTCAGCCGTCCGGTCCCGGGGTGCCTCGCTCTGGTCCGGCCCTTTAACCTCCGGTGTTACCGTCTGGTCCACCGGCGCCGACTTTACCTCATCCAAGGCCATTACCTCCAGAAATTTATTCCTCGATACCGCCCAGCCGGGTATCACTCGCTCTCACCCGGTCCCTGGTTGAGCTGGTATGCAGGTCTCGATTCATACTCAGGATCATCTCCCTCTCCTCAAGCCATCGCTTAAATTCAGACTCCGGGTCCTGAATCCCCATTTCATCCATGGCCCGCCGGCGGGAATGGATACCCGTCTGGACCAGCATTTGTTCGTTCGCCACCAGGCGGGCCGCGTCCTGCGGCAATACCGGTCCCCAGACGACCCGCAACCGGAGCCGGTCCAGCCCGAAATGCTCTCCCTGGAATTTCTCCAGCAGCCGGAGTACCATCTCGTTCCGGCGGTTATAGGCAGCCGTCCGGATAATCCTTTTCCGTCTCACCTTCTGCAGCAACGGGTGCAGTTCCATTTCCAGTGCCACGCCGGACAGGTCCCGCTCTGTCCCACCAAAAGCGGCCGGGGGCGACTCCGAAACATCGTGCAGAATCCGGTAAAGCAAGTTAACATAGTCCAGGTGGAGTCTGACCCCACCT
Source organism: Dehalococcoidales bacterium (assembly GCA_028711795.1). Classification (GTDB taxonomy): domain Bacteria; phylum Chloroflexota; class Dehalococcoidia; order Dehalococcoidales; family JAQTRN01; genus JAQTRN01. The sequence goes on from JAQTRN010000054.1 coordinate 6,894, forward strand.
CCTTGTAACAGGTCGAGCAGGTAGGCTTTGGCTTCCTCGGGGATGTTCCACACCGCTC
>JAQTRN010000055.1 GCA_028711795.1 Dehalococcoidales bacterium
CAGGGGGTAGCGATCGCTACCCCCTGTATGACTCCGTAGAAATCTCCTGTTTTTGTGTTGCCTGACTAAGTAAAGTACTCGCTCGTTTTCGATGAACGTCTGAGGATGGCCTGCTAACGTAAAACTGATTCGCCAATCTGGCCTGCTTAAGGGGATCCAGACTGAGAGTGATATCTGAGTTGTAAGGGCACGCCTGAAAAGGCTTTACTCGGGACGTGTATTCCCATATAATTGACGAGGTTGCAGGAAGAGGCTACTAAGTGCCGGGTGGATTCTTGCCAGTAGGGGTTTCTAAAAGACTAACACTAAGTTCACACTAATAGTTTACATAACTGCTAACAATTTGAGGTTTTAGCTTTAAGTGCCAGCGTAGCTCAGTGGTAGAGCAGCGGTTTCGTAAACCGCTGGTCGTCGGTCCAAATCCGACCGCTGGCTCCACTTTTTGCTCCTGGATCTTATCGGAATGTGGCGATGACAGTCACCAGGCCGATCACGATGAGGTAAACGCCGATAATATAGGCGATCACTTTCGGCCAGATGATGATAACGACTCCGGTTACGATGGTTATGATGCCGGCTATTAGTCCGCCAACCGGGAACGAATTAAGCATGGACGCTCCTTCCTGCGGTGATACAGGCTACATTATACTACTTCCGGACGAAAATGGTGCCAAATTGAGCTTGAAGGTATTGACAACGCGAGTGTGAGTGGCTATCATTCCTAATCAAGCGTGATTCGCATCAATAGGAGGTAGCCCGATGCAAGGTTATTGCGTTAAGTGCCGTGCCAAGAGAGAGATCAGGAACCCGCGCAACATCGTCATGAAGAATGGTCGGCCAGCAACTCAGGGTACCTGCCCCATTTGTGGCACCAAGATGTTCCGTATCGGTAAGGCCTAGCCGGGAGTCTTTCGGGGGCCGGTGCCAGTCTTGTCCAGACGCTAAAGGAATCTTTTTATTGATACTTTAGCGGGCTGGGTTATGTCATTAGTAGTGGTAGCTCTCCTGTTGGCAGTCTGTTATTGATAAGTGGGGCTGCCACTCGGCTTCTCTGTGTTCTGGAGTATGACCTCGAGTAGCCTCGAAGTTCCTCATAGCTCATTTGGTACCGTTTTCGGCCATTCATCCCATGTGGCTAGACCATGGCCAGGGCTGGTTTAAGATTTCTTGGGGCGGTGGGGCGGCTGCTGCGGTTCAGTGCTGACCTTTCGGAAACCTTTATGTTCGGGTGGGGGGTCGCGGGGTGTTCAGTTGGGATAGTATCCATCTTAACGCGGGTGTGCTTGATTACTGTCTCCGTTGCCATCGTCTCCCCGGTCACGGGTCTGGTATATTGTTTCCAGGCGTTGGGCTGGTAGTATAAAGCCTTACGAGATGACGGTGCCTCACCACGAATCGGCGCGGCTAAGGCTGATGCCGGTGACTTTCCCCGGTAGCTAGCCTGGCCTTGTGGCTGGTAGAAGAGGCCGGTCTTGGTGGGCACTGTCCTGACTTCGGTCCCGGTGCTGGCTGTTACCGCCATTGGGGATGGCTCCCTCAGCCCTTCCCATGCCTGAGGCTGATAGAAATAAGCCTTTCTGCCTGGTTTTACTTCCTGAGCGATCGTGTCGGCTACTGTGGTTAATGCCTGTTGCCGATACTCGTCCCAGGCCTGAGGCTTGTGCAGCAGGCCAGCCCTGGCAGACACCGGTTTAATTTGCGTTTCGATGTCGGTTTTGGCTGTAGTTGGCGTTTGCTCCCGGATGACTTTCCAGGCTTCGGGTTGGTAGAAGATAGCCTTTTTGTCCTGCGCTACAGCGACATGGGCGTTGGCTATAGTTGGTTCCGGAATGAGTGACTCTACGTACTGGGCTGCGGCCTGGGGCTGATAGAAAAGAGCGCTGGCCGAAGTAGTCCTCGTCTCCGATCGTTTGCTTTCACCGGTGAGCGATTGTTTGGCGAAGACCGTCCAGGCCTGTGGTCGGTAATAAAGTCCTGTTGGATTTGGTAAACTGGTGTTTTTGTTTGCAGTTAAGGACTGCTGGATATACTGTGCCCAGGCCCGGGGTTTGTGAAAAAGCCCCTTCTCGGTGGTTGTGGTGTTGAGCCCGGCGGTTGACGGGTTAGTAGCCGCCGACTGTTTGACGAACTGGGTCCAGGACTCTGGTTGGTAGAAAAGGCCCTGTTTCGAAGACCAGGTCTTGATTATCGAGTCCCAGTCCAGACTCGTTCCGATTTCGGGCGCGCCGGCTGGCAGTGCCAGGTCAACCAGTTTATGGAAGATAACAAAGACTATCACCAGGCGCAAGACACCGGACAGCAGGAATAGGCCCAGTATCTGACTCCCGAAGACAGGGAAGGTGAAGGCGAGGAGGTAAGCGCCCGAAAGGGCCCCCAGGGCCATTGATAGCATATTCAAGCTCTTGTGGTAGGCAATATATCGCAGTCTCTTGTCCTCGGGGGCGGCTTTGTAGAGGTAGTTCTGGCAGGACAGGTCAAAGGCCGCCCACAGAGTCCCGGATAGCAGTTGCACGGCGATAAGGTAAGCCACGTTGGAGGAAAATAGCCAGAGAACCGGGACAAAAGGAATTAGATGCGAAGCGATACCGAGGACTCTGATGTTGCCCGTGCGGTCGGCGTATTTTCCCCAGAAGGTGCTGCTCAGGATCCGGGCTATGTAGTCAGCTGAAATCACTGCGGTGAAGGTTATATAACTGAAATGCAGGTCTTTCAACATGTAGACTGCGTATAGTGGGCCGCACAGGTTAACGGATAAAGTGAAGAGAGAAACGAACCAGATGAATGTCTTTAAGTTTCCCCGGCTGGCTTCCCTGATGAATTCCAGGAAACCGAAGTGTGTCCGTCGTTGCTCGCTGGCGGCAGGCGGTGCTTTGATCATTCCGTATAGGATGAAACTGGCGAAGGTAGCCATGAAAGCCAGAGAGAATATAGCGGCAAACCCCTGAAATATCTGGCCCTCAAATATGTCAAGGACGTAGCCCATGACATAGAAAGTTGCCAGGTAGGTGGCGCCGGATATCGCCAGGCGTGCGCCCAGGTATTTTCCGGCGCTCTTGGTCGGAGCCAGGGACGCTAGCCAGTTGTCCCGCAGGGGTGACGCCAGAGTGGTCGGTATCAGACTGACTATCCACAGTAAGACAAACCAGAGGGGATTTATCGACCCCAGAAACAGTGGGACCAGAATAAGTGGCAACCAGCTAACCAGGCTACAAAAAGCCAGGATGATCATGGCCTTTCTGGTTGTTCCGATTCTTTCGATGATAGAAGGTGTTTTGATACAGAGCAAGGAAAGGACCAGGTTTATTATCGACGCAAACCAGGCTACATTCCTGGCTTCGGCACCGGAGGCAATCAACGATGATGATTGGTAGGCAATACCGGCACTCTCCATGGCGGAAGTAGCGGCTTCGCCGTGGAAGTAGTCTATCTTCCCTTCTTGGTTCTTTTCCTTGACTTCCCCTGATTTCTTCATACCGGTAAACTTGCGTTTTAGTCCTATATTGCCATTAAAATATTGCTTAACGCTAAATATTATAGTCTAATAATTGCGGTTGACAAGTACCTGGCGCAATATTTTTTGAATTTTCAAAAATATTCTTGCCGGTGATATTTTTGACCCCGTGCTTACCTGGGGAAGATAGTACCGCAAGTCGGTATGACTGACTAAAAAAGAAGGAGGATGAAGGGCCTCATGGCCAAATCATCCTCCTTCCGGGTAAAATAACAGATTGTAGCCGTCTGCGTTAGCGCTGGTCGCAGGCGCCACCGTCGATGGTAATGGTCTTTCCGGTTACGTAGTCGGACATATCGGTAACCAGGAACTCCACTACCTTGGCGCAATCTTCGATAGTTCCCTCTCTCCGCAGAGCAATCTGGTCAGCCAGCTGGCTCCGATCACCGAGCCGGCCGGTGCGGATAATACCGGGGGCGATGCAGTTGACGTTGATATTAAAGGGGCCTAACTCCTGGGCGAGAGCCCGGGTATAGTAGATGATGGCTGCTTTGGCTGTTCCATAGGGATGGTAGCTGCCCCTGGCGACGAGCCCACCGGTAGAAGCTACCGTGACAATCTTGCCTGATTTCTGCTTCTTCATGAAGGGGGCGACGGCCATGCAGGTGTACATACAGGTCATCAGGTTGATATCGAGCACGCGGGTCAGCATTTCTTGCGGGCAGTCCGAAGGCGTGCCGGTAGTGGTGACGTCACCGCTACCCTTTTCACCTTTCCTGCCCGGTCCGGCCTCGCCCGATTTCATCTCGTCGGCGAATTTCACCGTACCCCCGCCGGCGTTGCAGACGGCGATGTCAATTCTGCCCATCTTCTTCGCAATATCGGCGATGGCTTTTTCGGTAGCCGGGCGGTCAGTCAGGTCTACCTCCAGCCCCATTGCTTTGACCCCGATTGCCTTACATTCGTCCACCACTGTGGGCGCCGTCATCAGTTTCTTTTCAAAATCATATACTTCGAATCCCTTGAGGTTCCGGTCAATAATAGCGATATTGGCCCCGAGGTTGGCCAGGCGGAGAGCGTAGCCCCGGCCAAGACCGCGGCCACCGCCCGTAATCACAGCTACCTTGCCGGCTAGTTTTTGTTCCATGAATTTACCACCTTTCTGCTGTTTTTTATTTTGGCTTTATCGGATTATTTTAGAATAAATATTCCAGGATTGCTCTACCGTCTGGTCGCGGAGCCTCCAGGCTTCAGTTACTGTTTCTTCACGAGATTTCAGCGCTTGGGCGATAGCCTCTTCACTGGTTTGTTGGGCCTGTACGCGAGCCTGCTGGTAGGTCTTTTCGGCTTGCTCCAGGGCCTGGCGATAGGCCTCTTCGGCTTGCCGTTCCTCTTCCTCGCGGGCTTTCAGGGCCTGCTGAACACGCTCTTCAAAGATTGCGTTAGCCTGCTGTTCCGCCTTCTTATATGTCTTGGTTACCTGTTGCTCGTTGCCTTTATAGATCTTTGACACTTGCCGTTGGGCTTCCATGTAGGCTTCGTAGGCCTTCTGGGCTTGTCCCAGGACCTCGTCTAGCGGCTTCATGGTGGGTTCTTCGGTATCTACGGGTGATACCGATTGTTCTAGGGCCTCTTCAACCTGCTTGGTAAACTGTTTTTGGGCTTCCCGATAAGCCTTCGGGGTTGGTCCCTTCTGCGTTGTCACTGTGTACCTCCTTTCTCTCTGTTTCGCGATAATCTACTGAGTCTATTGAACGGTGCCTGCGCGGCTTAAACCGTCTGAATTAACTTTTTAGCCACCGGTCCTTGGCGGCTTTAGCCGGGGCTTCCAGAACTTCCTTGGCGGCTTTGGCCAGAGCGTCGGCAATCTGTTTCGTATCCTTGCCAGCTGCCTCAGCCTTGCTTAAAGCTTCCCTTAAAGCTTTAGTTGACGTCTCCGCGGTTTCTTTGGTCTCTTTAGCTATTTGCTCCGCTATGGTCCGGGCATCCTGGGAGGCTTTCAGGGCCGTGGTGGCTAAGGTCCGGGCGTCGTTATTGGCTTTTTCAGCCCGGCTGATGGCTTCCTGGGCGGCTCGGGTTGATGTTTCGACGATTTCCTTAGTTTCTCGGCTCATGGCTTCCGCCCGGCTGAGCGCATCTTGAATCGTCCTGGCCGATGCTCTAGCCGATTCACTGGCTTCTTTACCGGTTACTTCGGCATTATTTAGCGCCTTCTGGATACTGCTGGCCGAGGCCTCGGATGTCTCTTTTATTCCTCGGCTTATTTCCTCGGCGCGGCGGGACGTCTCCTCGGCAATCCGCGACGAAGTAGCGACTGCTTCCGCGGCCAGTGTATTTATCTCTTCGGCGCGACGCAAAGCCTCTTGTGTCGTCCTAGCCGAAGATTCTACTACCTCTTTGGCTTCGTTGCTGATTTTCTCGGCTCTGAGTAACGTATCTTTGATTGCTCTGGTGGAGGCTTCGGTCGTTTTCTTGACTGTCCGGCTGACCTCTTCCGTTCGGGTGATGGCTTCTCTGGCTGACTTGGCGGCGGTTTCGGCTGTCTCCTTGGCTTGCCGGCTGATCCTATCCGCCCGGTCAATTGCCTGCTGGGCCTCCTTGGTAACCGCTTCCGCTGCCTCCTTGGCCTCGCGTCCAACCTTTTCCGCCTTATTTATCGCCTCTTTGATTGCCTTGACAGAGGAGTCCGCCGTCTTCTTCGCCATTCTGCCCACGGCTTCGACGGCATCTCCCGGCTCATTCGAGTTTGCCGGAGTAGTCTCCCTGGGTGCCCTAGCTGCCTGCTCAGCCGTTTTGATTGCTTCCTGGGCGACCTTCAAGGCGGCTTCGGCGGTCTCTTTGGCGGCTTTGCTGATCTCTTCCGCTCTATTGACCGCTTCCCAGGCGGCCTTAGCGGCTGATTCGGCGGCCGCCTTGGCTTCACGGCTGATTCTCTCCGCTTTGCCGAGGACTCCCTGTGACACTTTGCTTGACGTCTCAGCGGCTTCTTTAGCGGCTTTCCCTAGCTTCTCAGCCTTAGCTACGGCTTCCTCAAAAACACCGATGTCGGCTTGATCCGCCGTTGGAGTTTCATTTGGTATATCTTTGGGCATTGGGATAAAAACCTCGCTGTCATTTTATTATAGGTCGTGTAGTTTTTCAATATAGGTGCTGGTTCATTAGATTATTCTATCTTATTCCCAGTTCTGAGGCGAGACTACAAATAAAAATGTAATTCAGGAGCGCAGTATCAAGAAATGAGGTACTATCCATCCTGCATCACATAGTATTGAACAGTCAATGTTAAAATGCTAAGCTGTCGGTGGTCTGAAAACGCAAGGAGGATAGCCGACCATGAGAATAACGGAGCTCAAGACTTATGTAGTAGGAAACCCACCTCCTTATCACGGAGGGAAGAACTGGGTGTTCGTCAAATTGACCACCAACGATGGTATTGGTGGAT
>JAQTRN010000056.1 GCA_028711795.1 Dehalococcoidales bacterium
TACACTCTCGGTAACCGACCACCAGCCTAGCACCCAATTTTTACAGGTAGACAAAAGGGTAGGGTAGCGTAATGCCTGGATATATTTTCAGAGCTGTTGACATTTTTCGCAATAATAAACACTGCCCCCCATATAGGCTTCCTTTTTGATTATCGTTCCACAAGCCGGGCAAGGCTTATTTACCGTGTTCCTGCACAGTATGGTCTTATAGCCTCCGGGATGGCCGAACAGATCAAATTCCGTATCCCGGCCCCCCTGGGCTGCCATTGTGGAGAGAGTACCTTTCACGGAGTCAAACAGGACTTCTCTGTCCTTCTCAGACAGGGTGTTTACCTTTTTCTTCGGGTGCATTTTTGCGTTGAATAGAATATCCTGCAAAACACCATTGCCCAGTCCAGGGATTCTCTGCTCGGTGGCCAGTAAAGCCTTCAGGCTTAATTTCTGGACCTCCGGGGCGCAGACTATTCGGTCAAAATAGGCCCCATTAAACGCTGGGGAAAAAGGAGAAGGCTTTTCCCTGGCCACTCGGTAATAGGGATTATTAAGTCCGCCCTCAAGGAAGCTCCCCATGCCACCGTACATCTGAATTGCGGCGCTGATGGCGGAATGGTCCTCAAAATCAATCAAGAACTGATGCTTGAGAGGACGTGGTTCACCTTCACCATGAAACCTGATTCCCACGCCTTCCCCCAGTAAAATATTGGCGTTTTCAGCCTTGATTTCCACCAGGCCGCCATAGGCATTCGCTTTGCCAATGGTCCGGCCAACCAGGAGGCCAGAATATGTAGCAGGCTCGCCATAGTACCAGGCTAATTTGTGCGAGGTATACGCCACAGTCACCTTGACGACCCGCTTCCCATAAATAGTATCGTTGAGTTGACCCGCAATATGTAGAGCTTCCGGTAATTCAATCATGTAAACCTCTGATACCTGCATTTCGAATTTACGACTTTTCGGCTGGTCTGAATAGTCACCCGCTGCGCCAGCAGGGTATGGTCCCACCATCCCCCGATTAGCGAGAACTTGATAAAACCATCCGGGTGATGTTACTGACGATAAAACCAAGTTCATCCATATGGGCGGCCAGCATGACTCTTGGACTGGCACTGCTGCCACTTTTCTTGCAGACAAGATTACCCATCCGGTCAAAACTGAGCTCCCCTAATGGCCTCAGGTGTTTACGGATGACCTGGCGTATCCCGGTTTCATAGCCGGAGACACCGCTAGCCTCGGTCAGCCCCTTTAATAGTCCTTCAGTCTCATCCATATTATATTCTCCGCCCTGACAGTACGAATTTGACTGGATTATATCCGGCCCGGTAGAGAGCGTCAAACAACAAAGCGGCCCAATCGACGCTATTGATTATGTCAACGACTGAGGCAGTATTCATGTGTTCTGTCCTGGAATTGACACCCCCTGTAATTGCTCCTAGAATGAAAACTATCTTATTAAGGAGGGCCGTCGTTTGTGAACCAGGATGAAATCTTACGCGAAAACTTGCTGACTCTTTTAACGGGAGAGCATGCCCGCATGTCCTTCGAGGATGCAGTACGGGAATTTCCGATGGGTAGAATCAACGAAAATTTCCCCAAATCCGATTACACTCCTTGGCACCTGCTGGAGCACATCAGGTTGGCCCAGGAAGATATCCTGGACTTCATCAAAAACCCAAATTACCAGGAAAGAGAATGGCCAAAGGATTACTGGCCAGAAAAGGCTAAAAAAGCGTCGCCCGCCGATTGGGAAAAATCAATAAATAGTTTCAAGCGGGATTTCGAGCAATTAGAGAGCCTCGTGAAAAACCCAAAAACTGATTTGTACCAGGGAATTCCCTGGGGAGATGGGATAACTATTCTACGGGAAATCGTCACCGTGGCCAACCACAATGCCTTCCATCTAGGTGAATTCGCCATAATGCGACAGGTCATGGGAACCTGGGGCAAGAGCCACAAGGGGTGAAAAACCGATCGAAAGCCTCGCTACCTCGCGAGAGTAAGAAGAGGGTAAAGTCAGGACTAGGGATTCAGACGGTAAGAACACCACCATCGAAGTTGGTGACACGATAGCGGAGGCCGTGCAGGAGAGTCAAATAAACCGGAAGGCTCCTTTGGGCTTTCTGGAAATCCAACTGGTATGGCATGGATATGTGTACAATGGCAGATATCCAGATATAAACCAGAGAGCTAGGTTGACAAGCATTGACCGCAAATATCTGGGGCTTGTATAATCTGGCTACATTAGAGGAGTGCTGCGTCACCTCCTCTAAAGGAGGCGTGATATGGCTATCGACCAATCCACCGAACGACAACTCGGCCGGCTACGTATCTGGAACGTAGTTGTCGGCCTTGTACTACTGGTACAGGCTATTATGATCGCGGTACTCACTAACAATTTTTCCCTTCCGGTTACAGCTACATTTATGAGCGGGCCACCTGGAACAACACCCGAACTTCACCACCTGTTTGATATCTACACCGGTTGGGGTGTTTTTGCTTTCCTGGCAATCTCAGCCGCTGCTCTTTTGATAATCGCCTCACCTCTCGCTTTTCCGTGGTACAAGCGCAATTTGATGCAGAGCCGCAACTACGGACGCTGGATTGAATACTTCTTCAGCTCATCGATTATGATCGTACTGATATCACAGATTACCGGTATCAGCGATATCGCTGCCTTATTAGCTATCTTCGGCATTAACGCCTGTATGATACTTTTCGGCGCGCTACAAGAGAAGTACGAGAAACCAGGAAAGCCGAGCTGGCTGCCGTTCTGGTTCGGTAGCTTTGCCGGCATTGTCCCGTGGATAGCGATCGTGATTTACGTCTGGGCACCAGGGCTCGATGCCTCGCCACCCGGTTTCGTATACGGTATCATTGCCTCGCTGTTCGTTTTCTTCAACTGCTTTGCGGTCAATATGGTACTGCAGTACAAGAAAATAGGTCCCTGGCGGGACTACCTATATGGTGAGAAGGTATATATTATCCTCAGCCTCACGGCTAAGGCACTATTAGCCTGGCAGGTATTCTTCCCGGTACTGATTTCATCCTGAGATTGAGGTAGACCCAGACCTGTAACTGAATCAGAACCACTACCAAATAGCGAAACAACAAGGAGGCCGATACCTCCTATTTGACCTCTAGACTGATATCAGCCAGTTTGGCATTTTCTCTTAAATACTCTTCTATTCTGATCAACTCGTTCAGTTTCGCCAGCCGCTCACCGCCAAGGACACCGGTCTTGATCATGGCGCAATTCCAGGCCACGCCGATATGGGCAATGGTATCGTCCTCAGTTTCCCCGGAGCGGTGGGAGATAATGGTCCGTATACCTTGAGACTGAGCAAAATCATTAGTCTTCCTGGCGTCAGTCACCGTTCCTATTTGATTTACCTTGATAATCATGGAATTGACTGAACTCTGTTTTACAGCTTCCCTGGTTCTCTTTACGTTGGTGGCCAGCAAATCATCTCCGCAGACGAAGCACGATCGGCCAACTCTTTTCCTCAACTCGGCAAATGCCAGATAATCGTTGCTGTTAAATGCGTCCTTGATATAATAGAGACTGAAATCCCTGACCAGGCTCTCCATATAGTCTATTTGTTCGTCCGTACTGCGACCTTTGCCCTCCCGGGCATAAAGGTATTGTTTGGCTCTAACATCCCAGATCCTATCGGCCGCCAGGTCTAGCCCCAGTCTTAACTTTGCACCGGTCTCCTTGGCTACGATGTCGCATGCTTCGGCAAGCACCTCAAAAGCTTCACGGTCATTCAAATCTGCCGCCCAGGAACGTTCATCATCGCTGCCGCCACAAAAATTAGCATCTCTTTTCGCCAGCAATTTACCGGCCTCGCTGTGTACCATGATGTTCAGGCTAACTGCTTCTTTCAGGCTCTTAGCACTGACGGGTAATACCAGATGTTCCTGCATATCAGGGGTTGGCCCGGTGGCATGTGCCCCACCACCGATAATATTACCCAGGGGGAAAGGCAAAGAGAATGAATCCATCCCCGATGCCAGAAACCGGTAAAGTGGAACCCTTAGTGAATCTGCCGCTGCCCGGGCGATGGCAATTGATACGGCACTCGATACATTGCCACCGATACGACTGAAATTAGTGGTACCGTCGATCTCACTGATTGTTTCGTCGCAAGTCGCCAGTTCGCTGGCATCCATGCCGACGAGCCGGGGAGCGATTTCACTGAGAACAACGTTCATTGCTCCGCTAATACCGACCGACCCATAGGCAGAGGCTTCATACTCTCCCCGGCTTCCCGGGGCGCCAAATGGAGCAGCATTCCGGCCATAGCCGTTATCGGTAACTACGTCCACTTCAAGAGTCGGAACACCACGGCTATCGAAGACCTCCCTCGCTAGCACTTTCCTGATGGTGCACTTTTTTGTCATAAAGAATATCTCCTACGTCATACTCGCCTGGCTTACTGTCCCGTTCATGGTGGTTACGCCACCGCGCTTTTGGGAACGAAGGCATAGCCTTTCATCAGACACCTGGCTGTCCTATCCACGGTAGCCCTCTTTAGGACAAACTCTCCTGCTTTCTTCTCCACTCTACCAGTTGGTATCATAATCCCGGCCGGATGACCGATGCGCAGTTCCCCTCTCTCAACAACTCCGGGACGGGCAACTTGATTGACAATGGTGCCGGGAATCATACCGGCGGCCACCGTACAAATGGACCCGGTAACCGGATAAGCCTTGTGCATCTTCTGCATAAAAAGTAACCGGACGGACAGGTCTATCGAGTCTTCATTTACTGGTCTACCGGTAGTCCAGTCTTTATAAGCAACCGGAGGTGCACAGATGGCAAAAAATGGGACGTAAGGTCTTTCATGAGTCGCCTTTCGCCAGTCGCCCACCAGGCCGATTTTCTCCGCGGCAACGCTCCTTATCTTCTCGATTTTAGCTAGTAGCCTGGTATCGGAGTCGATATCCTGGGGCGTTTCATTACCCTTCAGTCCCAGATCTTTGGCCCGGACGAAAACCAGCGGATTAGCCGCATCTACGAGCGAGACTTCGATATCGCCCTCATCCGGCACATGCAGGACATCCGTGACATTTCCCGTAGGGAGTAGTCTCCCCGTGATGGAACCGGCGCTATCGGCAAAGTCCAATACTATCTTGGCACCCGTTCCCGGGACCCCTAGAATACTATGATTGCCTTCTACTTCTGCCTTTTTACCTTTTACCGGCACCTCAGCAATAATAACCCGGTTTGTGTTTACTTGATGAATTCTGACTCTGGTGATTGGCTCGACCGGGTCTACAAATCCTTCGTCGATAGCAAAGGGACCCACCGCGGAAGAAATGTTGCCGCAGTTCCCTACGTAGTCAATCATGGGTGCCACCATATTCACCTGACCGAACAGATAATCGACGTCACAATCTTTACGGGTTGACGGCCCGATAATCGCCAGCTTGCTGGTCAGGGCATCGGCTCCGCCTAGACCATCGATCTCTCTGACGTCAGGGGCCCCGAAAATACGCATGATCAGTCTATCCCGGCTGCTCTCGTCCCCGGGTAAGTCGTTTCTCAGTAGAAAAATGCCTTTACTGGTGCCACCGCGCATAATACAACACCGAATCAATTCCTGGATTTCCATAACGCCCCCTTTCGAGTATTGGCCAATTTTCACCTCAACCGCTGACAAATAGACCCCTACCTAGCTGCCGGCAAAAATTCGACGCGCTCGTATTCTATTATATTTGTTCGCCGCGGAAGAACCGGTTCCAGTGTTCCGTTTGCTGCCGCCCAATCACTTCATGGAAGCCTTCAAACCATCTCTCTGGCCTGAGGTCGGTGCCAGCCATTACCGATTCCCCCCTACCCACAATGCTAAAATACCGCCGCTGCGTGGCTCGGCCAGCCAGAAGCGGGCCGATACAGTAGAGGGCCATGCCAAACCCCATATCATGAAGCTCAAGTGGACTTTTGTAAGGGGTTTTCGGGCTGCCTTCAATCATGTTGGCCAGCGATAGGACCGGGGAATGCTTGAATTCGGCTGCCGCCCGGGCCAGCTGCTCATCGTCTTCCGGGGCTTCAATGAAGATCAGCCTGGCTCCGGCTTCTACATAGAGATTTGCCCGGCGAACGGCTTCGTCGATACCCAGAGAGGCGATCGCGTCGGTTCGCGCCATCACCATGAGATCATCCTGACTTTCCGCATAGCTGACCGCCGGTTTTAATCTGGTTTCGATCATCTCTTCGGCTGATATCAGTAACTTCCCGGCGCCAGTAGGACCCTCCATATGCCCGCAACTCTTGTTGATGGCGTATTGGTCCTCAATTTGAACATACTGGGCTCCCTGCTTGTGTACCTGCCGGCAGGTCAGGAGAATCGATGCCGGCTCATTACCGTATCCGGTATCGATATCCACGCCGATGGGGAAAGCGGGTTTACCGGTATCAAGGGCCGCTAGCCAAGTGGCCTGCTCGATAATATCGGTCTGATGAACGATCTCCCCACGGAGGATATACCCCATGTCCGGTAAGCCATGGGCCGCGGCACAGAGATAACCGGAGACAAAAGTGACAAAGCCCCCGATGAAGTCCGGGACAGCATCCTGATCGTAGAGTTCATAAATTGAATGGTGGAGCTGGCGAGCCTCGGCTCCATTGGCGACTCCAATGCCGACCAGGATGCGGCCATCTCGCTGGGCGATTAATTCCTTAAGGCTCTGCCTTTTGACTTTCCAATCGATATTAAGCATGCCGGTTCCCTCCTTTCAACACTCTTTCCACATCAGCCATCTGATGGGTCCGAAGAACCAGGTAAGCCTTTTCTCCGGATGGATGAGCTGAAGCATAAATGTAGTCAATATTGATGCCGGCATTCGCCAGTTGCGTGGCCATACTCCCGGTGGCTCCCGG
>JAQTRN010000057.1 GCA_028711795.1 Dehalococcoidales bacterium
GGTGGGAGGAAAGGGTCTCCCAGTCCAATATTCTGGGTGATCTGGCAAAAGCCCAGCCCAATCCGGGTCACTATGCTCTGGCCGAATTAGAGAAGATCGGCATCTTGAAATGCCTCATCACCCAGAACATTGACGGCCTCCATCAGAAAGCCGGATCAAAGAACCTGCTGGAGTACCACGGCAATGGTTTTAAGTTAAGATGCATTGCCTGCAGCTCCCGGTTCGAACGTGATGAATTTGATCTTGTCCGACTCCAGATGGAGGGCCTTTTACCACCGCACTGCCCCAGATGTGGTGGTCTGGTCAAAACTGACGGCGTCTCTTTCGGTGAACCGATCCCCCCAACCATCGCCCAACAGAGCCTGCTGGAGGCCCGCAAGTGTGACACCATGCTGGTCTGCGGCACTTCGGCAGTGGTCTACCCTTTCGCCAACCTGCCATTAATAGCCAGGGGGCGTAAAATCTCACCGGAAGGGAACAAAGAAACGACCCCGCGATTGACCGGAGCCGCGCCGAGAGTAATAATCATCGAAAGAAACGCCGAGCCAACACGCCTTACCACCGAAAGTATATCAGATTATCTGATTCAGGGAAAGACCGGCGAGGTCCTGCCTCGGATAGTTGATTCCGTAAAGAGCTTACAGACTACCAAATCTTAGACACCCCACGACCAACCCATCGGGACCACCAGTTAATGACTCACAGATAACCAGTGCTAACCGATTAGTTCACAGACAAAAATATACCCTTGGGAGCCCAGTCACCCCTGCTAAGCACTGGACCCCCAAGGCATACTATATCTGCCAACTAACCCATGACCTGAATACCAACCGGTTCTAGTAGCCTCTTATTTTCCTTAGCTCGGCACAGGTGGGATATTCCTTAACTATCTGAATGTCCCATTCTTTGGCGAAGAGGTCCTTACTCGAGCCTACCGCAAGTATCTCGAATTTGTTCATACCGGTACTCGACTCGTGGTAAACAGCAGTGCCATACCAGTTCTTGAACCGATGGACCGGTAAGACCTGCTGCAATCCATTAGCATCCTGGTATTCCAGTCCATCCATGGCGTCACGGATCTTGTCAGGGTCACTGACGCTGCCGCCCCTCTGCATGGCATGGATAAAGGCATTGATGATGTTATAGTATTCAACCGCCCAACTTTCCATACCAGAGCCATATGTCTTTATGTAACGGTCAGCCACTGCATAGTACCAATCGAGGTTTACGCCCATAGCAGCGAGAGCGTTCTGTGGTACCTGGTTGTTCTTGAAGGCCCAGTAGTTTATCGGGCGGAGCCGACCGAGGATACCTTCGGTAGCCGGGCCAACAACACGGAACATGTCCTCGCTCAGCAGGTCACCGTGAGGAACGATCTGGACCTTCCAGCCAGCCTCATAGATCTGCTTTACTATGAGTATACCGCTGGCCGGTCTGGGGCCAATAGAGAGAAGATCAGGGTTAGTCTGGCGTAACCGGCTGATGATGGTGGAGAAGTCGGTAACACCCGGGTCGAAGATTTCATCAGCCACGATGTTGATACCTTTTGCCCTGTAGAGCGCCCGGAACTGGTCTCGGCCGGAGATGTTGTAGGCTTCGTTCTCAGTGAGCATGGCGATCGTCTGTGGCTTCAGAACGTCAGTGATATATGGGGCACCAGACAAGGCTGACCAGTCCTGGCCGCCGGTGGTGGTGTAGGTCCACTTGATGCCTTCGCGCACTACCTCGACAGCGGCGGTGGTGTTGATGAGCAGGATTTTACCGCTTTCCGAGATGTTCTGTGAGGCCAGGGCGCAGGCGCTGACCTGAGGACCGCAGATCATCTTGATGTCGTAGGTATCCTTCATCATCATCGTACCGGCTACAGTCCGCTTGGGGTCGGTGCGGTCGTCGTACTCAATGGTCTCGATCTTATGGCGCTGGCCGTTGACCACGAAGCCGCCGGCCGGGTCGGTATCCGGGTTCATTGGGTCACCCTCGTTGATCATGTTGAGGGCGTTATACCAGGAGTCCCTTCTAGGGGCGCCGTAGGGGGCGTAGCTCCCGGTGAATGAGCCGAGGAGACCGATCCTGATGGTCTGGACTCCCCCCGTACCGCCATTCCCGTCACCACCATTACCACCATCACCACCGTTACCGCCATCACCACCATCCGTTGGGCTGGGGCACGCCGACAGGAAAGGCACCATAATGACGATTACTACCAGACAAATACCAACCAGAAAGACCAGTAGTTTACTTCTCTTCATATGAATCCTCCTTCATAAAACTTAATCTTACCGGATACCATGGCGATTATGGATATACAACACCTCCTTCCCCGAGTTTGGGCATCACCCTGTTTTCTTACGGGACTACCAGAGAAACGATGTTCTTACCACTCCACATCGAATCAAATGCCCGCTGTGCCTCACTGAGCGGTATCTTCTCCGATATCATCGGCTTAACATCCACTCGCTTGTTGACAATCAAATTGAGGGAATCGATAATCGGGGTTTTTCTCAAAACGCCTTCAAACCGGAGTTGTTTTGGGATCCATAGTCCAGGATTCACCTCAGTGGGTGGCACCTGCCCGACAACCATAATCTTACCCCCACGCCTGACCATTTCGATTGATTCGTTCAAGACTTTTCCGTCCCGGACGCAGATGAGGATGACATCAGGGCCGGCCTCGGTAATCTTAACGACCTCCGAGATGACATCCACTTCTCTGGCATTCAGGACTATATCAGCGCCCATTTCCAGGGCTTTATCGAGCCGGTGCTTGAAGACATCAATCATAATCACCGGTGCAGCCCCGGCAACCTTAGCGACCATCATGGCGCCCAGCCCTATTTTCCCGGCGCCGATAACCACCGCGGTGTCACCGGGTTCTATCTCTGACGCTGCAACTCCGCCGACACCCACACTGAGGGGTTCCACCAGCGCTCCTTCTTCGTCAGACACGCTATCGGGTAATCTGAGCAGGGCGTGGGGAGGACGAACGAAGTATTCCGCCAGAGCGCCAAATTGTTTGGCGAATGGTGAAACCTCGCTGTATATCCCCCGGACATGCTCTTTACCCAGACACATATGGTATAAACGGCGACGACAAAAATAGCAATCCATACAGGGTGCGCCCGGTCCGCCGGTGGTAACCCGGTCCCCAATTGCCCACCCCTCAACCCCCTTACCTATCTCCACTACCTCGGCGCAGAATTCGTGACCTAGAATCGCTCCGGCGCGAAGCTCGCCCCCCTTCCGATATTCAAGCGTTCCATCCAGATACTCCAGATCCGTACCACAAATAGAGCAGCATCTTGTTTTGAGGAGTAGCGTCCCCGGTTGGACTACTGGTTTAGGCACCTCCTGGACCACGACCTGTCTTTTGACGCATGTGCTGACCGCAGCTTTCATGACAACCCCCTTTCAATTATTCCGGACCTGTTTTGGGTAATCTTTCGTGAGCCCATAGAGTGGCTCGTGAGTCGCTCATAAAGCCGAAGGGCTCAGGGGAACTCTACAGTTCCCCTGAGCCCTCTTATCCCTAAAGAGCACCTCTGGAGCATTTTCTACCCCTGAAGGATTCTTCTATTCTAAAGTTGATGATGTGATTGTATTACCAGAGTGATTAGATGTCAACGTCTCCCGAATTAACTCATAATAATAGTTACCGAAAAAGGTATCGTTGTGTCAATAATATTGTTACCGAGCAATCCCGATACTTATCGCCCATTACTGGGTGACAAACTATCCCCTTGATCCCCTTTCCTTACTCAGTTACTCAGGAAAGGGGGAGAAAACAAGAGAGGGACAAGGGGGTGAGAACTAGAGGTTAGTTAAGATCAGACAACAGGGTCAGGCAATGCGGGTTTGGTAACCGGAATTGTGACGCAATACATCTCCCACTTCGAATGCTACCGCACGGCCATATATCAAGCAGACCCGGTATCACGCGCCCCTGACTCAACCAGCTCACCCCTGGGGCGCTTCGGTTTGGACGATGTCACCATCAGCACCAGTGCCACCAGGGAGACGGCAATAAAAGACCACCAGATACCCTGATAGGCACCCCATGTATCATACACCCAGCCAGCTAAGGGTGGCCCTGCGATATTCCCCAGCACAGCCACCCCCATGATGAAACCGTGGATAGTACCGAAATTAGTCCGGCCATAATACTCGTTGACAATGGCGGCGCGGAGTACCGCATTACCGCCAAAACCAACGCTGAAAAGGGCCAGAAAGGGGAAGATGAATCCCATGGAACTGCTGCTCGTTAAAGCAAAAAAGGGAAAACTCAGGGCCATCATCGCATAGCCCAGGATCATTATTTGCTTTCGGTTGAGCCGGTCACCCAGCCAGCCAAAACCAAGACGGCCTAAAACACTGGCTAGCGGGACGGCACTGGCAATCACACCAGCAGTGGCACGGGCAACACCGACGCTACCCAGGTATGGCATGATATGAGTGGTCACCGCGTTAACCATGAGTAGTTGACAGCCCATTGCCAGTGAAATATGCCAGAAAGCGTGGCTGCGTAATGCCTCCCCGGGTTTAAAATCACGGGTTGTCATTCTAGGCTCAGCCGAAGCCCGGTCAGCAGGCATTGAATGGCCAGTTTCTCCATCAGGAAGTAAGCCATACTGCTCTGGCTTATGCCGCAGGAAGATAGCCAGCGGGGCTATCAAGATAACGGCACAGGCTCCCAGAATGATCAGAGCTTGCTGCCAGCCACGGCTATCGACGAGGAAAACAATAAGCGGCACCATCAGACCGGAGAAGCCGACCCCGGAATGCATGATACCGACAGCCGTACCCGCACGTTTATGGAACCAGTTAGATGCCGCGGTCATCGTCACCGTGGGGCTCAGGCCGCTAAAACCCAGAGCAATCAAGGCATAAACTGTATAGAATAACCCCAGAGATGTTACCCGGCTGAGCAGAATGAAGCCGAGACCGACCATGATGGTACCGATAAGCACGAGCCGCCGGGGGCCCCAGCGATCAACCAGTATCCCCATTAAAGGGGCCAGAATGCCCGTCTCCAGTCCGCGCAGTGATCCCGCGATGGAGATTTGCGTGTAACTCCAGCCAAACTGATTCCTTAATGGCTCAATCAGAGCGCTGAATCCGGACCCTACCAGGCCATATAAGAACAGGGAAATAGTAAAGGCGGCGCCTATAACCACCCAGCCATAGAAGATTTTTGGTTTCTTCATTTCTTGCGAGCTATTATATGGGGCAAAGACACTGACGTCAAAGGAGGTCTGCGACCATTCGCCTCTCATCTAGAAATAAATGATTTGCCAGTGCTATAATGACCACTAAACTGCTTGGCGATATCGAACCGGTGGAGGAGAATGATGAAAATATCGAGAAGAATGGGACGGTTAGGTACGGAGACTGCTTTTCGAGTCCTGGCCAAGGCCCAGGCCCTGGAAGCCAAAGGAATTAACGTAGTCCATCTTGAAATCGGCGAACCTGATTTCGATACCCCGGCCAATATCTGCACCGCGGCCGCTGAGGCACTCAGTAAAGGATTCACGCACTACAGCAACTCTCAAGGAATAGTGCCACTGCGCGCTGAAATCGCTAAGGATGTGGAGCGGACACATGGCTTCACGGTAGACCCCAACCGCATCGTGGTGACACCGGGCGCCAAACCCATTATGTTCTATACTATCCTGGCACTACTGGAGCAAGGGGACGAAGCGATATATCCTGACCCGGGCTTTCCCATTTATGAGTCCATGATCAAATTCAGCGGCGCTAAGGCCATTGCCATCCCCCTCAGAGAGGAACTGGATTTCCGCCTTGACTTAGATGAATTGCGGTCTAAAATCACACCCCGAACCAAACTGATTATCATCAATTCGCCCCACAATCCAACGGGCGGCATCCTGGAGCCAGACGATATCCGTTCTATAGCCAAATTAGCCCAGGAACACGATATTACGGTCCTTTCTGACGAGGTCTATGAACACATCATCTATGAGGGAGCGGCGCTCAGTATCACCAAAATACCCGGCATGCTGGACAGAACGATCCTGTTGAACGGTTTCTCGAAAACATACGCTATGACCGGCTGGCGCCTGGGCTACGGCGTCATGCCCGCCGGACTGGTTGACCCGGTCGTCGGGCTGATTGTCAACAGTGTATCCTGTACGGCCACTTTCATCCAACGAGCCGGCATCGAAGCTCTTACCGGACCCCAGGACAGCATCGCCAAAATGGTAGCCGAATTTAGAAAGCGACGGGACCTGATAGTCGATGGTCTGAACGCTATCCCGCGCATCAGTTGCCGGCGACCGAAAGGCGCCTTCTACGTCTTCCCCAATATCATCAAGCTGGGGATGAGCAGCAGCCGTCTGGCCGACTACCTGCTAAACGAAGCCGGAGTCGCGGTCCTGGCCGGTACGGATTTCGGTAAGCATGGCGAGGGCTACCTGAGACTGTCCTTTGCCAACTCTCAGGAGAATATCAAGAAAGCCCTACAGCGAATCGAGGCGGCGACTGCCAAGTTAAAACCTTAGCTCATGGAATAAGCCGGGAAAACGACAGAGCAGCGGCTGGAGACCCTGACATCTCCAGGGTAGAAACAAGGCCACTGCAGGCTTAACGTTCTGACCGCACTTCGAGCAAGGACTCTCGTTATTTGACAATCTTCAATCGCTTTGACGAAGTGCCAGCGCCACAGTATAATGACATTTGGTCTGCACGTCCTTTTAGACGAATGGTTGGACCAGCCACTGCGGGTAAACCTTAACAACCAGACCTGCCGTTAATCGAACTGGAGT
>JAQTRN010000058.1 GCA_028711795.1 Dehalococcoidales bacterium
TTCTCTCCATCACGGAGTAGCAGTACTCAATACCGTAGCCGAGGACACTGACTGTTGGTTCCATTACTATCAGGTCATCGGGTACCCCTAGGTTGCCCAGTAAAATATTGAGTTGCTTCGCCAGGTTGATGTCTATCGGCGAGGTCGCGATGACCGTGTGGTGGTAGCCAATTGCCGCGGCCGCAATGCGTTTATAGTTACCTTCCTGGACCGGGCCGAGAATTAGGTTCTTCCCCTGGCAGACCTCGGCCACTTTCCGCAAAACATCAGTGTCCTTCTCTATGCTGGCCGTGCCCCACACCATCAAGGGGACATCAACCGCTTCGACCACTTTCTTAACGATGGTGGCGGCGTCATCCGCCCCGCGATTTAGTCCGTTGGGGTCGGTACTCGCCAGTTGCAGGGCGATCATCTCCGCGCCATAATCATTGACGCACTTTCTTGCCCAGGCAACGGGATCACCGGCTACCTCCCGAAATGGCTCGATAGCCGCTGCCGGCCAATCGGTGGGGGGATAGTCCCAGACCTCCATAGCTATTCGGGGAGGGTTCGGCATATCGCCTTCAAAGAGATGAAATGGATAGGAGGTCTCACCGCCTACGGTGATGGTCTTATCGCCCCTTCCCAGTTTTATCTCTCGAGTTTTACCGCTATATAGTGTTTTCTGGATTTCGAGTGCCATCTTTCTTCTGTCTCGCCTTCTGACTGACCTGTCTCGATACTGCCCGGTAACCCTATCCAGTCTCAGGTCAAGCCGGCAGCCATCTTGGCCGCCTGTATGGTATTGAGCATCAGCATGGCCCTGGTCATCGGGCCGACGCCGCCGGGTACGGGAGTGATCGCCCGGGCCTTCTCCTTAACGGCTGCGAAATCAACATCACCCACCAGGATATCTTTGCCGGACGTGGTCTTGCCTATCCGGTTGATACCGACATCGATTACCACCACTCCCTCTTTCACCATGTCGGCGGTAATCGCCTTCGGTCTACCGGCGGCCACTATCAGTATATCAGCCCGTTTGGTGTGAAAGGCTATGTCCCGGGTAGCGGTGTGACATACGGTGACGGTAGCATTGGCTCCCTTCTTCTTTTGCAGCAAAATGTTAGCCACTGGTTTACCCACGATATTGCTTCTGCCGACGACTACTACTTCGGCCCCTTCCGTCTCGATTCCGGAACGGACTAGAAGCTGCTGTATTCCGTGAGGAGTGCAGGGTAGATAGCAGGGCTCACCAATCATCAGCTTGCCCAGATTGACCGGATGGAAACCATCAACATCCTTGTCGGGATTGATGGCGTAGAGGACGGTGCTCTCCGTGATATGTTGGGGCAAAGGAATCTGGACCAGAATGCCATGGATTTTAGGGTTCTGGTTTAAGCGATCGACCAGCGCCAGCAATTCGGTTTCACTGGTGCTGGCTGGCAGGTCATACCTTTCCGAGTAGATTCCCAGGGTCTGGGAGTCCTTCTCCTTCTGTCTGACGTATATCTGGGATGCCGGGTCTTCTCCCACCAGAATCGTAGCCAGCCCCGGTACAAGGCCATACGTTTCTTTGAGGTTGACGATCTCCCGCCTCAGCTCCTCTCGGATCTGCTGTGCAATTTCATTACCGTTGATTATGGATGCCGTCATTCTTAGTCCTTCCGCGGGCTTGCTATTGCGGATTGGCCATTTCTTGGGCGCTTACCGCTTCCGGTGGTAACTGGATTGAGACCGCCTGATTATAGTCATGGATCTTCATATCGAGATCAAGATCCATCGTCATCCTTTCGAAGTCATCCGCAGAGGCTTGCATATCTTCAGGAGAGATCTCCATGACCATGTGTGCCTGCAATTTTGCCAGCAAATGAGTGTCTTTGGCTATCCAATACTTGTAAGACAACTCCTTGAGAAGGTTAGTTAGGTCGAGGCTCGACCAATCAAAGTTTTGTCCACCGGTGCTCTGTTGTTGGCTTAACCATTTACCCAATGTAGCTATATTTGGAGTCACCGAGATAACATAGCATGGTATTCCGTCGACATTCTCGGAGGTCAGGAATTTGATTTCCTTCGGCGCTGCCAGCAGCTCTAATTGTTGACTGACCATGTCCCACGACTGTATGATTTCCTGGGTCGTTCTTGTTTTCACCCATTGCGCGCCAGCGCCGGATACATTTCCCTTGACATATATCCAGTCGCTCATGAGATACAAGTCCATAGCCATTTTTTGCTCGGGTTGGCCAGGTAGGCCTAATGTCGTCTTCATGGCCATTTGCATTTCTTTACTGGTATTGTCGGCTGTGCCAGAGCCATCGAGTGCTACGCTGAATTTCCCGGCCTGTTTCCCACCAACGGCCTCCATCGCCATATCCATATTCATATCGAATTTGTAGGTAGTGACTTTGGCACCGTTGTTTACTGAATCGGTTACCAGCTGCTGTGATTCCTGTTGTGTCAGCGGCTGTGCCCCTTCGGTTGCCGGTCCGTTCTGAGAGCACGCGATAGCGGTCAGGGGTAGGATAATGGCCAGGGAAAAAGCCAAGGTCCTTTTTAAGACGGACATATAGTGCCTCCTTATCTCAGGATATTGGTCATTAGATCGTTAATAACCATTACCGCTTTGGAGTCATCGGGCAATTCGAGTAGCGGCTTGAGTGCCAGGTCATGGCGGTAGACTGTATCATCTCGGGGAAGGATAGCCACGGGTACTATTCCCAGTGTATCCAGTTCCCGACTGACGAAGTCGTCTAACTTGTCAGGCACAAAGTTGATTATTACGGACTGCCTCTTTACCGGTAATTTGATCTCGGATACCAGTTCCCGAATGCGAGCGATGGTCCGGACTCCCTTGACCGAATGGTCGGAGATGATTAATAGTTCGTCGATATTCCGGGTAGTGCCACGGCTAAGGTGTTCCATTCCGGCTTCATTATCCATCACCAGATAGGCATAATTGTCTGCCAGACCGTCAATGAATTTCTTGAGGACAGTATTAGGGTAGCAGTAGCATTCCTGTCCCTCACCCCGGCCCATAGTTATCAGGTCGAATCCCTGGCTTTCAACCACCGCCTCGTTTAACCGGTATTCCAGGTAGTTCTGTTTCGTCATACCCGGTGGAATTCTTATTTTTTCTCCTTGAAATTCGGCCAGTATTTTGCCTACGGTCTGTCTTACTTCCAGTCCCAGACTTTCGCCCAGGTTAGCGTTGGCATCAGCATCGACTGCCAGCACCGGGACCAGGTGGTTCTTCAGCAGGTAGCGGATTATCAGACTGGCGATGGTTGTTTTGCCGGTCCCCCCTTTACCAGCGACAGCAATATTATAGCTCAATTCGCTCTTTCCTATTCTGTTCTCGGGAGTCTGGCTAATTTGTTGCTCACGGTTGGGAATTCATTGATATCAGTGTGCGGCAAAAACAAAGCCGCCGTATAGTTATTCATGAAATCGGCGTTTTCGCTCAATTCAAAATTCGTCATCATCCCGGCCACTCTCAAGGCGTCATCAAGCCTATCAGCAGAGAACGAAGATAATCGAGCACCTAGAAGTGAACCATTCCCCACGAAGAGGAAGCGGTCACGGGGGATGTCTGGCAATAGTCCAACTGTGATCGCCTTCTCAATGTTAAGGCTGCTGCCGAAATTGCCGGCAATAATTACCTGCTCGAAGTCAAGACTATTGACGCCGACACTTTCACTCAGGGTCCGGCAGCCGGCGTACATGGCGGCCTTAGCCCGGGTCAGGTTATCGATATCGATTTCAGTGATGACAATGTCCCTGCCGATCTGGGTGTCCGGGGCCCAGGCCAGCACATATTCCAGGCCATCACTGCCCTGTCTGATTCTCCTGGTAGCGATATTGGTCTGGAACTGACCATCACGACTGACGACCCCGGCTTCAAGAAGCCCGGCCACTATGTTTATCAGCCCGGAGCCGCAAATACCTTTAGGTCTGGCTCTGCCAATAGTGCCAAACTCTGGCTCGTAACTCAAGGGATCAATAGCGAACGTTTCGATAGCGCCTTCGGTAGCGATGATACCATGTTTGATACCGCCCCCTTCAAAAGCGGGTCCGGCTGAGCATGAGGCGGTCACCATCCAGTCCGAGTTGCCAATCACTATCTCACCGTTAGTCCCGATATCCATGTACAGGGTCAGCGCTTTTCTCTGGTGCATACCGGTGCCAACAACACCGGAAACTATATCACCGCCGACGTAGCTGGCAACCGCCGGTATGGCAAAGAGATAAGCGTGGCGGCCAACCTTAATACCCAGTGAGCCGGCTTTTACCGGAGGAATGAAGCAGGCTGACGGCGTGTAGGGAGCTAAACGGATGAATTTGGGGTCGAGCCCAAAGAGTATATGGGTCATTATGGTATTTCCGGCTGCCGTTACGTGTTCGATATTACGGGTACTGACACCACTCTGACGCGATAGCTCATGGTTAATTTCGTTGATAGTGGTCACCACCGCTTGCTGTAAGCTTCTGAGACCCCCGGGCTTCTGGCTATAGGCGATCCGGGTGATGACATCACTGCCACATTCTATTTGTTTGTTGTAGGCGATGCCTTCAGCGATGACCTGGCCTCGCGTGAGGTCAAGCAATTGGCCGCACACAGTGGTAGTACCGATGTCCAGCGCTAGAGAATAGAGCCGGTGGCTGGTGTCTCCCGGTTCAATCTTGATTACGGTCGGCGATGATATTCGAGTCCGGTCACGGTCTATCCTGGCCAGGCAGGTGGCGGTAGCCCGCCAATCCTTTTTTCGCAAGACCAGGGGAAGGTCCTTCAGTACATCGAAATCGATATCAATGTTGTCGCAGTGATATTGCTGCTTCAAGGCTCGTACCAGCCGGCTAAAGTCGCAGACGTTATCATCCAGTGTGGCCGGCGGTAGTTCAACGTAGCACTTTCTGATGGGAGGATTGAGTTTCCAGTTATTGGCTAAGATGTCGGTGGCACTCTTGTTTTTTTCGCTTGAGACCACTGATGTTCCCAGTCTTGATTCCAGGGGTACATGGACACTGAGGTCAGTAATGATACGGCTCTGGCAGGCTTGCCGGATACCCTGCTGGTATTCATCGGCTGATATCTGAGCGGTTCGGTTACTGGCTACCTTCCCGCTCTCAATCAATACCTTACAAGTACCACAGACACCGGCACCACCGCAAGAAGCGGCAATGTGCACTCCGGCTCTGATGGCCTCTTCAAGAAGGTTAGCGCCCTCATTGGCCAGCACATCAATATTATCTGGATTGAAGTGGACGTTTCTCTTTTTGTCGAGTGTGTGTTTGACCATCATTTTGACACCGGTTCAACCGGTCGGCTTTTCAGGAGAGACCCTTCACCCTACCTGTCTTAGTGTCAATATCGATACGTCGGAAAGCCGGGTCAGAAGACGTCCCCGGCATCAGGGCAACGCCCCCGGCGCAGGGGCAGAGGAATTTAGCTCCCGAATATACCAGCACATCATTTATGGGTAGCACCCACCCCCTGGGTACGCCTTTGAGTTTGGGGTCGTGGGTGAGAGATAATTGAGTTTTCACCATCATCGTGGCGTAGTCGTCGAATTTGCTATCGGACTCAAACGCCCTGGCTTTAGCTTCGGCCTCAGGTGTCCAGGAAACGCCATCGGCGCCATATACTGCTTTGGCGATTTTGGCTACGCGCTCGCGTAATTTCATTTCCAGCGGGTACAGGAACCTGAAGTCATTTTTGTCTTCACAGGCTTCTCTGACAGCACTGGCCAGATCTTGAGCGCCATCTCCCCCGTTGGCCCAGTGGGTAGCGACGGCGCAGCGCGCTCCTCCATTCTCGGCGGCTCTCTTGACCAGGGCAATCTCGGAATCGGTATCTGTGTCGAAACGGTTAATGCAGACCACCGGGGAGACTCCGGAGAGCCGGATAATATTAATATGGTGCAGCATGTTCGGTAGCCCCTTTTCCAGAGTACCCAGGTCCTCTCTGGCGTAGACGTCAGGGAGAGGTAAGCCGGCGGCCACTCGGGGGCCGCCACCGTGCATCTTCAGAGCACGGATAGTGGTGGTCAACACCGACACGTGTGGTCTGAGACCGCTGAGACGGCATTTAACATTCCAGAACTTTTCGAAACCCATATCGGCAGCAAAACCACTTTCCGTGATGTGATAGTCAAACATTTTGAGGCCAATAAGATCGGCGATGATGGATGACTGCCCAACAGCTACGTTGGCGAAAGGACCGGCGTGGACCATGATGGGTTGATACTCTACCGTGGAACAGAGAGTCGGGTTGATAGTGTTACGCATCCAGGCGGTCATGGCACCACTCACTTCCAGGTCGCCAGTGGTAACTGTGTTGCCCTGTTTGTCATAGGCTACGGTAATCTGGTCTACCCTCTCTCGCAGGTCGGTCAGGTCCCGTGCGATAGCCAGTATGGCCATCAATTCAGAACTGACGGCAATACCGAATTTGGACTGCATCAGGAAACCATCGGTACGACCACCAAGACCGATGATGATATTGCGCAGACTCTGAGCGCAGAGATCTATCACCCAGCCCAACTCTACCCGGCTGGGGTCGATGTCCAGGCGGCGCATTCTGGTTAGTCTGGCCAGTTGCTCATCATTGTAGTTACGTTCGTGCTGCATCCTGGCGGTGAGGGCGACCATCGCCAGGTTATGAGCATTCATGACATCGTTTATGTCGCCGGTAAGACCCATGGAGAACTCAGTCCGGGGAATAAGGAGCGCCTTACCGCCGCCGGCAGCGGTGCCTTTGATATTCATGGTGGGTCCGCCGGATGGCTG